>JAGYNW010000219.1 GCA_018399915.1 Candidatus Omnitrophota bacterium | reverse complement strand
TTATGGTAATATCGCGGTAACGGAATTAGGAGGAGAAATCAGCCTTTATGAAAACGGTTTGCTTTCATTTTCAACCAGGGATTCCATGGCCAGTGAACATTTGGTGCATTATGCGGCATTGATGCATCCTGATCCGCGCAACGTCCTCTTGATCGGAAACGGATTGGATGGTTCTTTAAAAGAATTATTAAAATACCGCCGATCAAAAATCGATTTTGTCCAGTTAGATCCGGCGATAATCACACTTGCCCGGAAATATTTCCCCCAAAAACATACACGCGTCCTCGATGATCCGCGCGTTCATGTTTTTCATGAGGATGGCCGCTTTTTCGTGAAGAATGTTTCCCGCCGCTATGATCTTGTGATCATTAATCTGGCCGACCCCTTTACGGCTGTGATCAACCGATATTATACTTTGGAGTTTTTCAGAGAATTGCAAAATATCCTGACGCCTAAAGGCGTTATTGCCTTAAGCGTGTCATCTTCGGAAAATTATATCAGCGATGAAAACCGCGAGTATCTCAGGTCCATCCATTCAACCTTGCGCCAGGTCTTTGCTGACGTGAGGGCGATTCCGGGAGATATGAACCTTTTCTTGGCCAGTAACGAGGTAGGACAGATCCGCCGGGATGGGACTTATTTAATTGAAGAGCTTAAACAGCGCCGGGTGCAGACTAAGTATGTCAATCAGTATTATATCCCCTATAAAATAAGTAAAGACAGAGTGGAATATATCGATGAGATCCTAAAGCAACCCGGGGCGTTGAACATGGATGAAAAGCCGATTGCCTACTTTTATGATGTGGTTTTATGGTCAACCCATTTTAACCAGACATATAAGAATTTGATGGAACGGCTGCGGGGGCTCACTTTGTGGCATCTTCTGTTGATACCCGGCTTGCTTTTAGTCGTGAGTAGCATTTTTTTCTCTAAAGACCGCAAGGTTCCCATCGCCTTTTCTATCTTTTCAACGGGATTCTCTGAGATCATTTTTCAGATTATTGTTATCATTTCTTTTCAAACACTCTATGGATATGCCTATTACCGCATAGGGGTGATGGTCGCCGCCTATATGTTTGGCCTGGCGATCGGGGGTGGGCAGGCCCATAAGGCAATGGCTGATAGGGGAAAAGAATTTTCGAGATATAAAAAGATTCAGTTTTTTATAACCTTGTATCCGCTTATTTTGATTTTCATGTATTCTTTGTTCCAGGGCAATCAGCAACCGGATTTTTTCCGGCCTGTTTTATCCTTAATTTATGCTTTTCTGCCTTTTGTGGCCGGATTTATGGGAGGCTTTCAATATCCGGTAGCCGTTTCCTTGTTGCAGCGGCAGGATCAGGAAAGCCATGTCCCCTCACGGTTAGCCGGGTTGCTTTATGCGCAGGATGTGCTTGGCGCGTCTTTGGGCGCTATTGTGAGTGCCGCCTTTCTGATACCGCTTATTGGTATTACCGGTACCGCTATTTTTATTTTTGCTTTGAACGGTGCTGTCTTTATCTGGCTTATGCGTATTCGCAATTAATGGAATTTTGTCTATAATAATAAGAGCGGATAGTGGTAAAAGGAAGAAGCGAGGATAAGGAGGAAATCATGTTAAAAAAAGTTCTGATTATAGTCGTTCTTCTTTTATTGGTAGTCTGGGTGAGGGAGACAAATAAATTCAAGAGCCGTTATCTTAGGGGGGTGGATCCTATGCAAGATAAATACAAAAACCAAAGGATGCGGATGGTCCAGGAGCAGATTATCCGCCGGGGTATTAAAGATGAGCGTGTGATTAAGGCTTTGCGTGAGGTAAAGAGGCATCAATTTGTTCCTGAGCAACATCGCCATTTGAGTTATGAAGATCATCCGCTTGCGATTGGCTTGGGACAAACGATTTCGCAACCCTATATTGTAGCATTGATGACGGAGAACCTGGATCTTAACGGAGAAGAAAAGGTGCTTGAGGTGGGGACAGGAAGCGGGTATCAGGCCGCTATTTTAGCGGAATTGAGTAAAGAAGTATATACCATTGAGATCAAAGAAGACCTGGCGAACAGGTCACGGCAGATCCTCCAGGATTTAGGATATCAGAATGTTCATGTGCGGCATGGGGATGGGTTTTTGGGATGGCCTGAGCAGGCCCCGTTTGATGCCATTATTGTTACCTGCGCGCCGGAGAAAATCCCTGAGCCGTTACTTGCGCAGTTAAAAGAGGGCGGCCGTTTGATCATTCCGGTGGGAGACACTTATCAGCAATTAAAGCTGGTAATCAAACAGGATAATAAGATCCAGATACGGGACATCATACCGGTCCGGTTTGTACCTATGTTAAGGTCTTAGGGCCTGTGAGCGGTTTAACCCGCCAGGTCTTTTGAGGAAGTATAGAATCTCGCTTCCCGCATTTTTAATTGTTTCCGCCCCCTGGTGCCTGCTTGCAGGAATCTTCCGAAAGGAACAACGAATATCCCCAGCAGAAGACTTCCTAAAGATTTTATGAAGTTGCGTCTGTTCATCTTTTGATTGATCATGAGACTCTTCCTTATCTTTTTTAACTCCATATGCCTGGAATCTTTGTATTACAATATTTGCATTTTCCATCGATCAGATGGTTCTCTTCGATCATATAGCCTTGTCTTTTGATAAGCAATTTTTTATCGTTAGGACAATAGGTATTATTCCCGTTATGTCCGGGAACATTGCCGATATAGGCGTAGTGCACACCCTCCTGTTGGGCTATAGCGTAGGCCCGGGACAAGGTCTTGAGCGGTGTCGGCGGTAAATTCTTTAATTGATGCATGGGCCAGAACCGTGAGAAATGGATCGGGACATCTTGCCCCAGATTCTTAACGACCCATCGGCATAAATCCCGGATGTCTTTATCTTCGTCGTTCCAGGTCGGGACAATCAGGTTGGTGATTTCAACCCAGACACCTTGATCTTGTAAAATATTCAAAGTCCGCAGCACCGGGGCCAATGTGCCGAAGCTCATCTTTTGATAATATTCATCGGTAATGCCTTTGAGATCGATGTTAGCCGCGTCGATGTGGGGACATAAGTCCAATAGGGGTTGTTCATTGATATAACCGGCACTGATCATAAGGTTCAATAAGCCCCTTTGATGCGCGATTTTGGAGGTGTCATACGTGTATTCATAAAAAACAACGGGTTCCGTGTATGTGTAAGCGATACTTTGACAGTCGGCTTTGAGCGCTTCGTTGACCACTTGAGCGGGGGGGAGGTCATAGTTGTTCAGATCTTCCGGACGGCTCTGGGAGATCTGCCAGTTTTGACAATATTTGCAATGCAGGTTACATCCTCCGGTTGCGATCGAGAAGGCCCGCGAACGGGGAAGCACATGGAAAAGGGGTTTTTTTTCGATTGGATCAACATGCACCGAGCAGGGATTTCCATAGACCAGGGTCTGCATCTTTCCCCCTTTATTCATGCGCGCCAGGCAATCTCCCCGTTGGCCTTCGTTGAGGCGGCACCGTCGGGGGCAGAGTTGACATTGGACATAAGCCATAAAACATCCTCTTTTTAAAGTTTAGTGAGTGTAGGTAAATATATTTTCGATAAACACCCCGCATAATAAAAGGAAAGACAGGGTTAACAGACAGATAAAAAGAATACGGGATTTTTTTTGTATCGCTTTATTCATAATAAATAGATCCTTGCGGGCAATGGCGTAAGCATTCTCCGCATAAAATGCATTGGGAACTATCGATCTGTATTTTTTGCGGGTGGCTTTCAATTGCGTTCATCGGACATATTTTTACACATTTTTGACAGTTAATGCAAGTCTCTTTCT
>JAGYNW010000218.1 GCA_018399915.1 Candidatus Omnitrophota bacterium | reverse complement strand
CTTTTCTGCGGTCTTCGGTCTTGGGTGTCAGTCTCGTAATTGCGGGTCTGGTTTTAACCAGTTCTTTTGTGAGCCTGGCAGAGGTCTGTGAGCCAGCCAAGGGTGAATACCCTGATGCGGATTGTGGCCAAACGTGTACGAAAGATGAGGCCTGCCATTTGTTTGTCGGGGATAAGTTCTGTTTTCGATGTTTCAAGAAATCAGAATTGACTTCTTTTTGCCAAGAGGCCAAAGGGGAATACCGGGATAGAGCTTGTAATCGCGCTTGTGCTCCTCATGAGGAATGTATGCCGTTTTCTGAAGATATCATTACTTGTTACATGTGCAGGGAAAAAGAAAAGCCCTGATCCGAATCTTCGTTTTTTAACCGATCCTTATGCTTTTTGCTGTCGAGGACAGAAAAATTATTTCCGCGATAATCATTGATAAAATCCAAAGATTTGTTATATTTATACTACATTTGAGGTTAAGAGTTTTGGGTAAAGGAAAAGCGCATGATTGAAAAAATGAGTTGTAAAGGCATTAAAGTTCTTGTTGCAGAAGATTCAGAAGCGACACAGGAATTGTACCGTCATTATTTTAAGGAATTGGGCTGTGAAGCGAATTACGCGGATAATGGCGAAGAGGCGGTTGCTCTGGTCCGGAAAAATCATTATGATATTTGTTTAATGGATGTGGAAATGCCGGTGATGGGAGGGCTGGAGGCCAGTTATATGATCCGGCAGATCACAGAGGCCTTGCCCATAATCGCGGTAACGGCCTATATTAAAGATAAAAATAAAGAGCTTTGTTTTAAAGCGGGCATGACGGACTTTTTAAGCAAACCTATCTACTCATCAGATCTTGAAGATATCATCCTGAAATACACCAAAATATAAGATAAAAAAGGCTAATACGCAGTGTTTTGTTTGTGTTTCCGTGATTTTCCCAGGAAGCCCCGCGTTTTGTTTTTCGCCTGATGCCCCGCCCTGGATCAGGTCGGACCCTATTGTGTCAACCCAGTAGAGGAACCCCTTTTTCTGTCCTGTGAAAATATTGACTTAGAATAGCCATCTGTTAGAATAGGAAAATATGAATAACCTTATTATGCCATTATGAAATTCTACGCGGACCTTCACATACATTCCCGTTATTCCCGGGCCACAAGTAAAAGTTTGAATTTGGAACAGCTGGCGTATTGGGCGCAGTTAAAGGGTGTCCAGGTTGTCGGTACCGGCGATTTTGTTCATCCGGCTTGGATGGATGAATTGAAAGAGAAATTGCAGCCAAAGGAGCCGGGATTCTTTGAGCTTAAACCGGAATATGCCCGGCAGGTTGAATCGGAATTGCCGCCGGGCTGCAAGGGGCCGGTGCGGTTTATGCTTTCTGCGGAGATATCCAATATTTACAAGCGTCTTGATAAAGTCAGAAAGATCCATAATATTATTTTTGCCCCGGATTTTGAAACCGCGGAGAAAATTCAAACCCGGCTCGACAGCATCGGTAATATCCGCTCTGATGGAAGGCCGATTCTCGGATTGGACTCGCGGGATCTTCTTGAAATCGTTATTGCGTCGAACCCGTTAAGTTTTTTGGTCCCGGCTCATATTTGGACCCCCTGGTTTTCTGTTTTTGGTTCCAAAAGCGGTTTCGACCGGCTTAAGGATTGTTACGGAGATTTAACCGACCAGATTTTTGCTGTGGAAACAGGATTATCTTCGGACCCGGTCATGAATTGGCGTTTATCCCAGTTGGATAATCTGGTTTTGATCTCCAATTCCGACGCGCATTCCGCCTCCAAGCTGGCGCGTGAGGCAACGATTTTTGATACGGATTTTTCTTATCAAGGGATCTATCATTCATTGCGGGACGACAAACATGAAGGTTTATTGGGCACCATTGAGTTTTTCCCGGAGGAGGGCAAATATCATTATGACGGACATAGGGTTTGCCGGACACGCATGCATCCCAAGGATACCCTTGCGCGAAAAGGATTATGTCCTGTTTGTGGCAAGCCGGTCACTGTCGGGGTCATGTCCCGCGTCGAGGAGTTGGCTGACAGAGAAGCCGGCGCAAAATCTCTTAATTGGCGGCCTTATTACAGTTTGGTCTCTTTGCCCGAGATTATTTCTCAATGCCGCCGAGTAGGCCCCAATTCCAAAAGCGTACAGAAAGTCTATCAAAAGATGTTAAACGCGATGGGCAATGAATTGTTCATATTGCAGGACGCGCCCTTGAAAGAGATCGAGGCGGTTTGTGGGGACCTCATTGCTGAGGGGATCAAACGGATACGTCGTGGTAAGGTGGATATCGCAGCAGGCTATGATGGCGAATTCGGAGTTATAAGCCTGTTTGCTGAAGATGAGATCCTTAAAAAAGAAGGCCAGCGTAGTTTATTTTAAAATGGAATTGAAATGGCAGAGAGCTCCGGTAAAAAAGATTTTCAGGAGAACAAGGAACAACGTAAAGCGATCCGGTTTCCGGGAAGAAATTTATTGATTGTAGCCGGGCCGGGAACAGGAAAGACATCTACTTTGGTCGCGCGACTATTGTCGGAGGCCCGCAAGTTAACGGGAAGCCAAAAAGCATTGGCTATTACGTTTTCCAACAAAGCGGCCAATGAAATGCGCGCGCGTGTTTGGGACTATTGGCCTCAACATGAACGCCATGTCTTTATCGGTACCTTTCATGCCTTTTCAATGAAATTGCTAAAGGATTTTGCTCCGCAAAGCGGTCTGCCAAAGGATTTCAAGGTTTGTGCGCCTGATGAAATCGAACCCTTGATAAAGGAGTTCTGCGAGGGGCAAAAGAAGACGCGCATTAAAAGGCTTCGGGAAGGCATATCTTCATGGAAATCATCCTATCCCGCGGAAGATGAGCCGGAAACGGTTCGTTCTTACAATGCGTTTTTGAGGGAGCGGGGTATTCTGGAGTTTGACGATCTTTTGGTCGAAGCGGTCAAATTGTTGGAAAATAACAAAGATATTCGAAGACAGGTACGTCAAACTTATCCGCTCATCTTTATTGATGAGTATCAGGATATTAATGGTGTCCAACATTATTTATTGCGGTTGTTGACTTGCGCTGAAACGAAACTGACGGCCATCGGTGATCCGCAGCAGGCCATTTACGGGTTCCGGGGATCAGACGCGAAATATTTCGGGCAATTTACGGATGATTTTGAAGGGGCCCGGATTATCCGATTGAATAAAAATTATCGTTCAGCGGCGGCAATTCTGGAGGCCTCCAGTCAGGTCATCCGTGCCAATGATATAGAGGTTCCGGCATTAACCGCGCATATTTATCAAAAGGGCAAATTGACGGTTCATACAGCAGCTTCAGAGAAGGCCGAGGCAGAGTATGTGGTCCATCAGATCGAACAGCTCATCGGCGGGGTCAGCCATTTTTCATGGGATTCCCGGCGGGTTGGCTACGAGCATGACGACGCGGATATCAGTTTTTCGGATATTGCGGTTATTTACCGGCTTAATGTTCAGCGAAAAACCTTGGAGGTGGCCTTGACGCGCAGCGGTATGCCTTTTCAAATTTTGGGAGATAAGGCCCATTATACTCAGGATGATTTTGAGCCTCAGGTTGAAAAGATCAATTTGATGACGATGCATGCCTCAAAGGGTTTGGAATTCAGAGTGGTTTTCGTTGTTGGCTGCGAAGAGAATTTGATGCCTTTGCGCATGGACGGCTTACACGTTGATGACGATGAGGAAAGGCGGCTGTTTTATGTGGCGATGACCCGTGCCAAAGAACGCCTTTATTTTACCAGTGCCCGGAGGCGCTATGTCTTCGGGAAATCATACAAAAATTCTCTATCACCGTTTTTGTGCACGATCGACCGGCAGTTGAAAGAAATTGATTTGTCCGATGGCAATAAG
>JAGYNW010000217.1 GCA_018399915.1 Candidatus Omnitrophota bacterium | reverse complement strand
CAGAACGAGTTTATCTACTTCTGCCTGCTCAAAGACACTGTCGAGGATAAAAAAAAAGCGGTAAAAAAAGCGGACATTGCAAAAAAAGACACGAAAAAAGCGGTAAAAAAAGTTACCAAGAAAAAAACCGCTGCGAAAAAAAAGAAATAAGAACGTAGCCTGAAAAGTTTGTCAAAAACAACTTTTCAAAACGTAATAAAAACCCTCTGAAATAAATCAGAGGGTTTTTATTTAAACAAACGATTGACCAACCGCTATCCGCTAGGATTTCTTAGCGGTTTTCTTTGCAGGCTTTTTTACTGCTTTCTTAGCTGTCTTTTTGGCCGCAGCTTTTTTGGTTGTCTTTTTCGCCGCAGGACTCTTGGCTGGCTTCTTTGCCTTAGAAGAAGATTTCTTGTCTTTCTTGGCCATCATTTTATTATATTTTTCCGGCATGTTGTACTTCATCCATCCGGTGGCATACAGTTTTAACCATTCATCTGTAGCCCTCTCAAGCCCGATGCTGTATCCGGCTTTTTGGCTTTCGATCCAGAGATGCTTATTGATCTCGTCAATTACCTGTTTATTCTTGAGCAACTCTCTTAAATCTGAAATTTTCATACCCCCTCCTTAAGAATGTTAATTCATTGTAAACACAATTTACCAAGCTGAACTTTTCCTGAAACCAAATAAACACAAAAATTTATTCAAAGCCAATAATCATAAAGCCTTATAACTTTTGTATGCTATTATAAATATCAAAAGATAAATTGCAAGATTTTTCCTTAGGCCCCGTTACAAAAAGATTTTCAGGCCAATGCGCTTTCATGATTTGAATCACTTAAGAACAGTACCGATGTCCCGATCATACTGAAAACATTGCGCACCAAGGCGATGTCGATCTCTTCTTTCATGCCGAAAATATTGACCTCAGCCTCTGGCGCGTCCTTCAAGGCATCCAGAAACCGACCGCCAATGATATGAATTTCCACCTGCGCGGATAATCGCATCAGATCTTTAAGTTTGCTCAAATATTGCCGCGCCTCTTCCCTGTCCTCATCTTCAGGAACAACCTGGACTAACCGGATGATACCATCCCAGTTGCGCTCTAATTGAATGGCGGTTAACACCGCTAAATTAATATTCGGACTCTTCTTTCTGATCCAAAGGTTAACTATCTTTTCCTCGATCTCCCTTTTTTGTAAATACGAGCGGAAAAGCATAACCCCCAATCCTTCGGCACGCGCGCTTTCAATGATCTTTTGACTGCGCTCATCATCCACGTTGCTGGCGCTGAGCGCGTAAAACAAAGTATTGGGCGGGAAGAACATACCGCCCAGGGTCTGAAAAATGGTCCTTGAGCCTTCCAGCACATCCTGCACCTCCACGACCGCAGTCTCTACAAAAAACCCGTCGTGCCGCAATCTTTTTACAGAGTCTGCCAGCTCGTCATTGCTCTCGTGTCGCGAAACATCCAAAACCTCGCGCTGGATCTTCGCATCCTCAACCGTGCCGGTTTTTTTCAGGCCATCCATAACAGCAATGCGCACAAAAGTAATCCGGCCGGCAGGAGACACAATATCACGGACATACGGAATAATGCGATGAACATCTTCCTCGGCATAAATCGGGACCAAAAGATTCGGCTTCCAGATCTTGGGATAATAGGGCAACTTGCTGGCGGCTTTGGCAAACTTTTCTGCCAAAAAGACCAAAAGTCCGCTGCGGATATCGGGAGAATACCCTTGAATCTCTTTTTTTGATAAGAAGATGTACATGCCCACAATAAAGATTAAAGCGATAATGCTGAATTTAATATTGATTAGGAACATGATCAGCACACACCCGACCGCACCCAGCAAAGGAACGATACGGTAAGTGCGGAAAGAAGGCCGGAAACTCGCAATGCCCATGGTCTCTTCAATAAAAACCGTCACATTGATCATCCCGTACGTTATCAAAAAGAACATTGTCAGCAAACTCGCGATATTGTCCAGAGACCCTAAAATAATGGTGACAAACGAGATCACAGCCGTGACCAGGATCGCATGGGTCGGTTCATTCCTGCGGTTAATATGTGTAAAAAAAGAAGAAAAAGGAAGAATGGAATTTTTGCCCAGGGCCATCAAGACCCGTGGCGCGCCGACAAACATATTTAAAGCTGACGATATGGTCGCGCCCATAATGCCGGCAATGACCGCCATTTTCCATTTTCCCATATCCATAACAATGGAATTATTGACTACCAATTCAGCCAAAGGCACCTGTTTGGCGTAACGGTATGCCAGGAAAGAATACAGGAGAAATCCGACCCCGATCGCGGCAAGGGTACCCAAAGGAATACTCCTTTTCGGATCTTTAAGCTCCCCGGACATAGCCGCGCCGGCCAGTATCCCGGTTACAGCCGGAAAAAACACTGCAAACGTACTCCAGAAATTTCCTGGCGAAAATCCATTCCAAAGAGAAAAATTCACATTGGGCTGTTCCTTGCCCAAAAGAATAGAGACAATAGATAAGGCTATCACAAAAATAACAAAATACTGAATACGAAACGCCAGCTTGGCGCTCACATAAGAGATGATCAAAAGGACAGCCCAGGCGGCTAAAGAAACGTAAATGATACTATGGGAAGGAAAAATAAACTGCCAGCATTCCGCGAAACCCGTGATGTAAAAAGCTACTGAGATCGCTTGGGAAATGTACAAAGGCACCCCGATCGCGCCCCCGGCCTCGATGCCCAGAGATTTGGTTATGATCGAATACGCGCCGCCGGCACCAATGCGAATATTGGTCACCACGCTCGACATCGACAGAGCCGTGAACAAGGTAACCAAATTCGAAAGCACAATGATCATCAGGGCGCCTGCCAGCCCGACACGTCCAACGACCCAGCCCAGGCGTAAATACATGATAACCCCAAGGATGCTCAACAAACAAGGAGTGAAAACCCCCTCAAAAGTGGTAAAACGCTTGGTAGACATAGTATCCCTTTTTTAGAATTGTCTTAAGGGCCGTGGCCCTCTCTCTCCAAAATCCTTAATTCAAAGCCCTGCGGTGTCCATGCCCGATTCTTTTTTCACCAGAATCCTGGCATCAATAAACTCTTTGTGGTCAAGCCGGAACAGGCCGGCGATCTTCCGGATCACGGTGTCTTCCTTCGGGTCCAGATCCTTATCCGCACAGGCTACCCTGAAGAGGTTCCTGATGATATTCAGCTTCATCTCGCGGGAGAGGTCCTGACTGACCTCGCTGGTAAAGGTATGCAGATCGATCCTCTCTTGTGCGGCAAGCTCAACCGCTTCCAGAATGCAGGGAAGGTCATCTTTATTTATCTGACTGACCTTTTCCAGCACCGTCTTGATCGTTTGGATCTCTTCCTTGCGGAATTCTCCGTCAGCTTCGGCGACAACCCAAAGAAGCACACCCAGGGCGATCTTGTCATCGAGTTGAACCTGTGGCGCATCCGCCTCATCTTTATGGATATTCGCCATCACCTTTTTTCGAAATGCATCTAAAAAACCTGCCATCCTGTCCCCTTTCTCAAATAATACCAATTACCCTTATCAAAAAATTTATGCTTAGGAATGTTTTCTGTAGGCTAACCTCGTGGGTTTTTCTGACCCAGCAGGACCAATCGCCCAACAATGCCGGCGCAGATCAAAAAACAGATCAGACTCACACTCAACAAAAGGGTTGCCTGAGAAAACATTGCGTAGACCACGCTCAAAAGGAACCCAAAGCAAACGAAAACATAAGAGAAAAGTATCCCGTTATTCCGCCCGGAGAATGCCGCGACAGAAAACAGTTGCAGGGTAAACCCCGCGACCAAACAAAAGCCGGCGGCAAACGCGATCACAGCCCGGGAAGGCAATCCTTGCGGGGCCTTGCCCTTCTTTATGCCCTCGGCCAGCCTTTCC
>JAGYNW010000216.1 GCA_018399915.1 Candidatus Omnitrophota bacterium | reverse complement strand
CCGGGGAAATATGAGCAGATAGACAAGGACACGGTGCGTTATACGATGACCTTGCCGGCAAAGACCAACAAGGACATAATTTATGTCTTAAGGACTTTTCATGGAAAGCGACAATAAAGGTAAAATGAGTAAAGTAGTTTTTAATATGTGAGCATGAAAAGTTATAGAATTTCGATTATTCTAGCGATAAAAGCTTAGTATTTTTAAGCCTTTAGCAGGAATTTAGCCGAGTCCCTTTTGCGGCCTAACGCTTATTTTATAAGTTTATTGATTTTAGCAACTTAGAATTGTTTTTCGTCTTTTTCAGTCGGTATTATCCCTTGACAAAAGGACCCAAAATGGTATATTGTTGCTGACTTGAAATTGCTGTTTGAACATCTCAGCAGTCCAAACTTCTTTCATTAATTTTAATCATAAAATAATACTAGTATTAAATGAACAAAGCAATTCTCTATCTGGAAGATGGTACGCATTTTTATGGCCAATCTTTATCTGTCAAGGGTGAGACCAGCGGGGAAGTTGTTTTCAATACTTCCATGACCGGGTATCAGGAGATCTTGACAGATCTTTCCTATGCAGGGCAAATCGTTGTCATGACCTATCCTCTGATCGGTAATTATGGCGTTAATGATGAAGATATTGAATCCCTTAAGGTTTCGGTTAAAGGTTTTGTCGTCAAGGAGTTTTGCCGGACACATTCGAATTACCGGGCCACAAAAAGTCTGATCGAATATTTGAATGAGAATGGGATTTTGGCTGTCGAGGGTGTTGACACGCGGGCCTTAACACGGCATATCCGTCAAAAGGGGGCTATGCGTTGTCTGATTTCAACTGAGGATTTTGATTTAAAGAGCCTAGGCCAGAAAATGCAGGCTGTTCCCCGCATGGAAGGCAGCGATTGGGTCAAGGAAGTTACAACCAAGGAAAAATATATCTGGACAGGAGGCGTCGATAAATGGTCGCCGATCATGGATGGCGCCCAGCTTCCGGAAAAGAAATTCACGGTCGCCGCGATTGATTGCGGGATTAAATTTAATATTTTACGCATCTTAAGGGGGCTGGGCTGTGAGGTGCATGTTTTTCCCTCGCAGGCTTCGGTTGAAGAGATCCAGGCTATTGATCCCGACGGGATTTTTGTTTCTAATGGTCCCGGTGATCCGGCCGCGGTCCGGACAGTTCCCGAGACCATTAAGGCGTTTTTTGGAAAGATCCCGGTTTTTGGTATCTGTCTGGGGCATCAGATCATTGGTCTTGCGTTGGGAGGTAAAACGTATAAGTTAAAATTCGGTCATCACGGCGCGAATCATCCCGTAAAGGATATGATCGATCAGAGCATTGGTATCACGTCCCAGAATCATGGGTTTTGTGTGGATATGAGTTCCCTGGAGTCTGGCGATATTGAGATTATGGATATAAACCTTAATGATCAGACATTGGAAGGGTTTCAGCATACGCGCATGCCTATCCTTTCCTTCCAGCATCATCCTGAGGCGGCGCCAGGCCCGCATGATGTGCAGTGCTTTTTTAAACGCTTTATTACCATGATGGAAAAACAGGCAAAAGAGAGAACGATTCCTGAAAGATAATCATGCCTAAACGAACAGACATAAAGAAAATATTGCTTATCGGGGCCGGGCCCATTGTCATCGGTCAGGCCTGTGAATTTGATTATTCCGGAACGCAGGCATGTAAAGCCTTGAGGGAAGAAGGCTATGAATTGGTGCTTGCCAATTCGAATCCGGCGACGATCATGACAGATCCGGAATTCGCGGATCATACATATATTGAGCCGTTGACCCCGGAGTTTATTGAGGCGATTATTGAAAAAGAACGGCCGTGCGCTGTTCTGCCGACTTTGGGCGGACAGACCGCATTGAATATCGCCATGAAATTGTATGAAAGCGGGGTATTGAAAAAATACAATGTTGAGATGCTTGGCGCGGACTATGAGGTCATCAAAAAGGCCGAAGACAGGAAGTGTTTTAAAGAGGCTATGGTTAAAATCGGATTGGATATTCCGAAAAGCGCTTTTGCTTATTCGGTGCAAGAGGCCAAGGATGTGGCGGAGAGCATCGGTTTTCCCCTGATCGTGCGCCCCAGTTACACCTTAGGCGGAACCGGCGGTGGGTTTGCCGGGAATATGGAAGAGCTTGAGCGGGTGGCTTCTTTAGGCATTGAAAGCAGTATGATCAATGAGGTGTTGCTAGAAGAATCCATTATTGGATGGAAAGAGTATGAGTTGGAGGTGATGCGGGATAATAAAGATAACGTGGTTATTGTCTGTTCAATTGAGAATTTAGATGAAATGGGTGTGCACACGGGAGACAGCATTACGGTTGCCCCAGCCCAAACGCTGACGGATAAAGAGTATCAGCGGATGCGGGACGCGGCCTTGGCGATAATCCGGGAGATCGGGGTTGAGACCGGTGGGTCTAATGTACAGTTCGCTACTGACCCCAGGAGCGGAAGAATGGTCGTTATTGAGATGAATCCACGCGTTTCGCGCAGTTCGGCTTTGGCCAGTAAGGCCACAGGATTTCCGATCGCCAAATTTGCTGCGAAATTGGCTGTGGGGTATTCTCTCGATGAGATACAGAATGATATTACTAAAGAGACGCCAGCCTCTTTTGAGCCAGCGATTGATTATTGTGTTGTTAAAATCCCGCGGTTTACTTTCGAAAAATTCCCGGAGGCTAAAGATATTTTAGGTGTGCAAATGAAATCTGTGGGGGAAACCATGGCTATCGGGCGTACGTTTAAGGAGGCTGTGCAAAAAGGTTTGCGTGGACTCGAGATTGGCCACTGCGGATTTGATAATAAATTAGATTACAGGGATATTTCTGATGAGAAGATCAAAAATCGTTTAAACGAACCGAATGCTTCCCGGATATTTTATGTCAAATATGCCCTGCAAAAAGGATGGTCCCCTGAACAAATCGCTGAAGAAAGCCGTATTGATATCTGGTTCATCGCGCAGTTAGCCCAGCTTTTGTGTTTTGAAAAGGAATTGGTCAGCGTCTTTCACGACAAGGGAGAGATCGGTCCCGCTTTGATGCGGAAGGCCAAGCAATGGGGATTTTCAGATATGCAGTTGGCCCGGATCATGCACACGACTGAGTTAGAAGTGCGTGCTTTAAGGAAAGAGCAGGGCATTGTAGCCACTTTCAAATTGGTTGATACCTGCGCCGCGGAATTTGAAGCTTACACCCCTTACCTTTATTCCACTTATGAGGATGAAGATGAAGCGGTTATTCAGATTCAAAAGGCGCAAGAGAGGGAAGGGGCGCATAAGAAAAAAGTCATGATTTTAGGCGGGGGGCCTAATCGTATCGGGCAGGGAATTGAATTTGACTATTGTTGCTGTCACGCGTCTTTTGCTCTTAATGAATCCGGGTATGAATCGATCATGGTAAATTCAAATCCGGAAACCGTATCGACAGATTATGATATTTCGGATCGCCTCTATTTTGAGCCCTTGACGTTTGAAGACGTCATGAATATTATCGATGTTGAAAAGCCCGACGGGGTTATTGTGCAGTTCGGAGGGCAGACCCCTTTGAATTTGTCTCATAGGCTGAACGATGCCGGGGTTCCGATCATCGGAACAAGCGTGGCGTCCATTGAGTTGGCAGAGAACCGGGAGATGTTTTCGTCGGTCATCAATAAACTGGGCCTGGTCCAGCCGGCTAACGGATCGACAATTGATAAGGATGAAGCGATTAAAATTGCTGAAACGATTGGATATCCGGTCTTGGTACGGCCGTCTTTTGTCTTAGGCGGACGGGCCATGAAAATTGTTTATAGCCGGCAGGAACTTCTTTCTTTTGTTCAGGAAGCGCAGGATGCCGCCGAGGGAAAACCTATTCTCATTGATAAATTTATTGAAGATGCCGTGGAAGTGGATGTCGACGCGATATCTG
>JAGYNW010000215.1 GCA_018399915.1 Candidatus Omnitrophota bacterium | reverse complement strand
CGGTCTTTTAAAAAAAGCCGTAATTGCGCCGCGGGATATTGCCCCCCATGCTTGAGCCAATAGTCCCCGATATAATTTTTTCGGGGGATCGTAAAACAATGCGCTTGCGGATCCTTTAAAACCTCTGTTATCTCTTGTTTGAGTTCCGGGGTGACCCGTTCATCCGCGTCCAAACTGAGAACCCACTCATTCTGCGCCTGGGCATAAGCCCAATTCCGATGAGTCCCTTCATTATCCATCGCGCGATGCAAGACCCTGGATGCATATTGCTGAGCAATGGCAACGGTCCTGTCCGTACTGGCATCATCCACCACTATAATCTCATCCACCCATCCACTAACACTCTGCAAACACGCTTCTATATTATTCTCTTCGTTCTTCGTTATAATAACAACAGAAATCTGTACTTTTTCCATTTGTCTAATTTGCCTTCTATATTCACAAGATCTCTCCTGAAAAGAAGTTCTCCCTGCCATCTTTAAATTTTTATATAACGTCTTTCAAGCAAGAACAGACATACTCAATCTGCTCTTGGGACATATGCGGGAACATCGGCAAGGACAAGACTTCATCTGCCAATTGTTCAGCGACAGGGAAATCCCCTTTTTGATGCCCCAGTTCGGCATAGGCTTTTTGCAGATGAAGAGGAATGGGATAATGAATCAACACACCCACGCCTTTTTCTTTCATGCCTTCAAGCACTTTATCACGGTCCTTAACCCTCACCGCAAACGTTTGATAAACATGTTTTCTGTCTTCCAGCACATTCGGTAATTGGATACCTTCCACATCAGCCAAGCATTGTTTATACTGAGCCGCATTCTTTATGCGCATATTATTCCATTCATCCAATAACGGTAACTTCGCGGCTAAAACAACGGCCTGCAAGGTATCGAGGCGGGAATTAAAGCCCTTGACTTTATGCTCATACCTGCCCACTCTGCCATAATCTCTTAACATACAAGCGGTTTCATAAATATCCTTACGGTTGGTCACAATACAACCGCCGTCCCCAAAAGCCCCGAGACCCTTGGTTGGATAAAAACTGAAACAAGCGACATCACCCAGCGAGCCGACCTTTTGTCCTTTGTAATCGGATCCATGGGCCTGGGCCGCGTCCTCAACCACAGGAATATTATGTTTTTGCGCGACAGCCTTAATCTCATCCATATTCGCGGGAAGGCCATATAAATGGACCGGCATGATCGCCTTGGTTTGAGGCGTAATAGCTTCCTCCAGTTTTTGCGGATCCATGTTATTGGTCGCATCCTCATTATCCACAAAGACCGGCTTGGCACCGGTATAAGAAATACAGAGGGCCGTGGCAATAAAGGTAAAAGTAGGAAGAATAACCTCATCCCCTTTTCCCACGCCCAAAGAACCCAAGGCCAAGTAAAGCGCGTCTGTACCTGAATTAACGCCTATTCCGTGTTCAACCCCACAATAGTCAGCAAAAGCTTTTTCAAAATTCTTTTCTTCTTCGCCTAAAATAAAATTGCCTTTTTCACAGACACGGCCAAAGCCTTCCATTACTTCCTTTTTAATTGTTTGGTACTGTTCACTAAAATCCAGGAATGGAACATTCATCACATAACTCTTTCTATTTAAATGGTTTAAATTATCTCTAAAACAAATTGCGCGCCGCGGCTATCACCCTGTCAACTGAAATGTCGCCTAAACATTTCATATGGGAACAAGCCGCCTTTTTAAATCTTCGATAACAAGGACGGCAAAAAACATCACTGGTAACGACAGCATGCCTTTGATAAGAATAGGGTCCGTAAACCGTTTCATCCACCGGGCCAAAAATCGATACGGTTTTAGCCCCGGCAGCTGCTGCGATGTGTAAAGGGCCGCCATCATTCACAATAACCAAACGGCAAAGGCGCGCCAAGGCAGCATACTGAAGGATGGTTGATCTCCCACAGGCAGAATAAGTCTTCCTGTGCATTAAAGCCTGCACTTGCGCGCAAAGGGGGGTTTCGCTCTCATCCCCCAACAGTATAATATCTGCTGAAAAATTTTCAATTAAATTATCAGCTAATTTCGCGTAGCTTTCTTTAGACCAACGCTTACATTCCGCAGCCGCACCCCAGCTTGCGCCCCCACCAGGCACCAGTCCTATAAGTCTACGGCTTTCATGGATACCGTTTGCGGCCAAAAACTGCCTGGCCCATTCAATATCCTTTCCAGGTATATCTAAACGCGGATATTTTTCTGTAGCAGGAATATTCCGTTCTTTGAGCAGGTCTAGATAATACTCAATAACATGCCGGCCTTCATATCCTATTAAAGGAACCTTCTTGCTCAAAAAAAGGCTCCTGTTCTTGTAATTTAGACCGATCCTTTCTCTGACTCCCAAAGCCCAACACAACAGACTAAAATAGAAATTCAAAGATAAATCGAAAACCGCGTCATAATGTTCTTTACGGATATCTTCATAAAAATCACGCACATAGCGTAAAGCTGCAGATTTGCATTTTTGAGATAAATTTTTATGCTCATCTTTCTCATAGACAAATAAACGTTCGATTTCCTTTTTGGCCTGTAATAAAGAAAAGGTCCTGCGGTTGCACACATAGCCGATCTGAATATCGGGATTATAGGCTTTAATACTGTCTATCAGCGGATATGTAAACAGCACATCGCCTATTCCAAAAATATTTATGATTAAGATCTTTTTTAACATGGGACTTGAGTCTTTTGATAAGCCTTATCGATTAGCGTTGCGGTCTCGCCTTTTTCTGAAGGAAATTCACGACTTCTTTAACCTCCTGGGACCTGTGCCTGGGGCAGACCAGAAGTGCGTCCGGAGTATCAATAATAATAAGGTTTTTTAAGCCCAAAGTGGCTATAAACCGGTCCTGCCCCCAGATCAATGTTCCCGAACAATCTTTTTCCCAAACATCGCCCTTAAGAACATTGTTATTTTTATCTTTTTTAAGAAAATCCGCCAAGGATTCCCAACTCCCCAGGTCTGACCATTGGATGCCTTTCGCCTCAACCGCCATGACCCGGGAGGAACGCTCCAAAATACCATAATCCACAGAAATGCCTTGAATTCTTTTCCATTTTCTTGCGATGCCCTTTTGAGCTGGGCCCGCTTTCAAAAGCGCGTAGATATCCGGAAGATATTGTTCAAATTCCTGAAGAATGATCCGGCTACGCCAAACAAACATGCCGCTGTTCCAATAATAGTGTTTTTGGCGGCAATATCTTTTTGCCTTTGCAAGATCGGGTTTTTCCACGAACCGGGTCACTTTGATCCTTTTTTTTCGGCCCATCATGACCTGTCTTGTCCGCAAATAGCCATATCCGGTTTCCGGCCTTGTCGGAACGATCCCTAATGTAACAAGACAATTCTCCTGCGCCAGATCAATAGCCCTGGTTAAAACCCTCTCATACTTATTCTGGTTCAGGATCAAGTGATCCGAGGGCAAGGTTATAATAATCGCGTCAGGGTCTTTTTGATGAATCCGGGCTGATACCCAACACACCGCCGGCGCGGTATTTTTCGCCTCAGGCTCCAAAAGGATATTTTCTTGAGGCACCTTGAATGAGGCGATCTGCTTAAGGATCTCTTTTTTATAATCCACATTAGCCACAATATAGATATTCGCGGCATTCACCTTCTTAATAATCCTGGTCAATGTTTTTTGAAACAAGGTTCCATCCCCGGTAATATTAAGAAATTGTTTCGGCATTTTTTTTCTGCTTTGAGGCCAAAAGCGCGTACCGCTTCCCCCAACTAAAATAACCGCGTAAATATGCTTTTTATGCACCATAAAACCTTTTCTCCCTTTATCGTATTTATTCCCTCTGCTTTTTTATAAATACATTTTAAACGAATAAATAATGCGAATATAGTTCTTTTTGAAAATTGTGAAAGACCCAATCATCTTATGGGGGGATTCTGTAAAAGCATGTCAATCACGAAGGCGGG
>JAGYNW010000214.1 GCA_018399915.1 Candidatus Omnitrophota bacterium | reverse complement strand
CAGGGATACTGCTTTGAAGGCGAAGTGGCCGGGGATTTTCAGCAAAAGAATTTGCCCACGCTTTACGATCTGACGCTGAAGGTGGACGCGCAGGTCATGCTCTTGAACAATGACCCCATGGGACGCTGGGTCAACGGCAGTATCGGTAAAGTGCTTTCCATCCGCAGCGATGATCAGGACACGGAAAACGACAGGGTCAAAATCGAGCTTTCCGATGGCAAGATTGTGCATGTCAAACCTTTTACGTGGGAGATGTACCGGTTTTTCTACAATGAAGATGAAGAGCGCCTGGATTCCGAGGCGGTCGGTTCGTTCACGCAATATCCTTTGCGTCTGGCCTGGGCCATCACCATCCATAAAAGCCAGGGCAAGACCTTTTCCAAAGTGGTCCTGGATATCGGGCGCGGCACTTTCGCGCACGGGCAATTGTATGT
Source organism: Candidatus Omnitrophota bacterium (assembly GCA_018399915.1). Classification (GTDB taxonomy): domain Bacteria; phylum Omnitrophota; class Gorgyraeia; order Zapsychrales; family Zapsychraceae; genus M55B153. Next base: position 3,512 of record JAGYNW010000214.1, on the reverse strand, counting down.
CGCGTTAAGCCGTTGTACGACCCTCGAGGGATTGACCTTGAAACGGCCTATCGCGCCCCGGCATATTATTCTGGATTCCCGGATCCGGACCTTTATGCGCGATAGGGGCCATTATCAGCTAAGGGAGGGTGGAAAGACATCTTCAGGCAAAAAGGCGAAAACATGAAGAAATACCTGAGTCGATTGATTAAACTTTGGCAGACCCTCAGAATCAACTATGATTTTTTGTTGCTTTTTGTGATGCTCTTGATCGCTAACGCGAGCTACCTGGCCAGGGATTTTTTTCCGATTCATGATACTCTGGAGGTCTTCACTTTTTTTCATTATTTTTACAGCGAATGGTTTATCAACGGAGAGATCCCACAGTGGTTCCCCTACAGTACCTATGGGGTGCCGGCCAATTTTTATCAGTTCCGCAATGTCGCGCCGCTTTATTACGTGTTTATGCTTTTGGGAAAAATCTTTCAGGTAAAAGATGCGCTTTTTTTATTCAAGATCAGCGTGATCGCGGAGCAGTGCGTTTTTCTTTTGGGCATGTACAAACTTTCCCGGTATCTGTTTAAGCGCCGGGCTACGGTCTTTATGGTTTGCCTGGCGGCAGTAAGTTCGATTGTTTGGCACAGTGCTATTAATTTCAATTTCCGGCTTTATGCCATGTTCCCTTTGGTCGCCTATTGCCTTTTGGTATTCTTTGAAAGGCACAGGCCCGGCTTTATGTGGCTTGCCGGGATTGCATGTTTGTTCGGCGGCATGGGGGTGACCATTTATTTTTTTGGGCTTTGGGCCTTCCTTTATGTTGTCCTGGGAATTTTGTTATTGATTGGCAACCGAGCGGCGTTCAAAGAGATCTTCCGTCCCACCCGGGTTAACGGGATCCTCTTTATCAGTTTTGTGGCCTTGGCCGGTCTGGCCTTGTGGTATCTGAAAAGCGCGATCGATTTTGTGACTTTGGTCTCGATCGACCGCCAGGCCTCAGGGGTTACCACACTGGAGACTTTTTTGAATTATGGCAATATTCCGCATATCCGTTCTGTGTTGAGAGGGCTGTTTTTTGCCGACGTTGATATTAAGGTCGGAGTCCCTTTTGATAACACGGTTTACATGGGGCTTCTGCCTTTGTTTTTTTTCTTCTGGTCGCTGTTGCATGTGCGAAAAGCCAAGTATTATATTTTTTTGACTATGGCGGCTTTGCTTGTGTGGATGTCCTTTGGCGGATTATTCGCGGCCTTGGTCTACCGGTTCCCGGCGCTTTCCTATTACCGTCATATCGGCCATGTTTACAGCCTGGTCAAGATCTTACTGCTTATTTGCGCGGGCTACGGCATGGACCATTTTTGGGATCTGCCCGTCAAGAAACGCTGGGCAGGTCTGGGTTTGGTGCTGGTGATTCTGTTTTTTGTCTTTGATGTCTTGGTTAATCAGAAAGGCGGCTTGCTGACTCCCCAGGCCGGGTTCAGTCAGTTTCTTTCCTTGTGGTCGTACATGCGTTTGCCTTATCTGGGATTTTTATTCCGGGCTCCGGTCCTTTATTTTGTGTTAATCGCATTTGCGCTTGGATGCGGGATTTTGTTGAGCCTTTTCCGAAGAGCGGACAGGTCCCGATGGGCCTTGCTTGCCAAAGGCCTTCTGATCCTGTTTGTGTTTGCCGATCTGATGGTCTTTCAGAGGATCGTGGATGCAAAGATGCCTAAGGTACCGTTTGAGCATTTTGCGTGGTTGCAAAGCGCGCGCGTGCGCACCGAGCAGTATCAGCCCTATCGGGTGCTGGAGCCGGTCAGTCAAACGCAGAAAGACGCCTATGAGCTGGTCATGCTTTCCAAGCCCACGGCCAAGTATGTGTCGGCCTACAATTTTGTTCAGATGGACCGCTGTGATCCGGGGTTCCGCGTGGATCTGGCCAGCCACGGGGTGCTTGAATTGGTTTCTATTCCTTTTATTAAAAGGCCGATCGTGGGATGCTACGCGTCGAAAATGCGCTTGGTGCCGCACGCGCTTTTTTCCGATGATATTCTGGATGTGGCCCGGATCGGCTCGGATGTTGAGGCCTTTGCCAAGGTGGTGGTGCTTACGCCTTCCAAGGACCAGGCGCGGGAACTGGTGCCCGGGCATCCGCATCCGGATAGCCGCAATTCTGTGCAGGTAACGGATTTTTCCGCCAATCAGGTCAAGGCAAAGGTTGCAGTGTTTGATGCCCAGGGAAGCTGGTTGGTATAAGCGGATGCCTTTAATCCCCGCTGGAAGGCGTTCATTGACGAGAAACCGGCACCTTTGCACCGGGCGTATCTGGCCTTCAAGGCCGTGTTTATCGAACCCGGCACCCACACCGTGACATTCCGCTTCGACGGAGTCAGCCGCCTGCGGAGCCGGTTGTTAGCGTTGATCGGCCTTATGGCCGGATTATTTTTCTGCGGTTTGTTTTTCCGCGAGATCCTGAACCCGCCGCGGCAATCCTGACATCCCGGATTTTTTTCCTTTTGTTCGTTTAACGGGAAACGTGTTTATTTTTCTGAAGGTGGCGGGTATTTATTCCTTGCGGCAGACAATGACCAGAGATTGTCCGATCAGGGGCTTAAGGGGTCTTTCGCAGGCTTCCAGAACAGGGACCAGACGGTCCAGTTGCTTGCAGAGCGCGGCATGAAAGGCTTTGTGTTTCATGACGCGTCCGGCCCAAAACCAGCTGAAGGTCCCCCACAGATTCATGTAAAACATTTTCTGGATTTTCAGATCCATGGCTGCAAGCGTGCGGCGCATGTCCTTTTTGCGGTAACGCCGGTGATGGCCGACCAGGGTATCCAGGGTGCCGAACAGGAAAGGGAAGGCCGGCACCAAAAGGATCAGCGTGCCTGCGGGCTTTAGTCTGTCGCGCATGTTTTTAAGCGCCAGTCGGTCATCTTTAATGTGTTCCAGGACATTGACACAGGTCACGGTGTCGATGGCGGGTTTCGGGTTCAAAACCCGGCCTCCGGGTTTGAGGATGTCCAAGTCCAGGACAGAGTAGTTGCTGACAGAAGCGAAACGTTGTTTAAGGCAGGCGCGTAAGGCCGCATCCGGGTCTGAGACGTAGACATGATCGACGGCACACTGTTGGTAGTGCGCCGCGATATCCCCCAGGCCGCTACCGATGTCCAGGACCGTACCGTGGATGTGGGGCCGGATTGCATGGAAAATCCAGTTATTGTAGCGGGTTGATTGGCTGAGGGTCTCTAAAGTTTTGCGGCCGGCTGTTTTCATTTGCATGTCAAAGGTTTTGAAAAAGGCAATCGCCTGTCTGCGGTTATTGGCATATTTGTACTATAAACGAAAGGCCGGCTGAGTGGCATAAAAATATGATTTTTTTGTTTAAGAACACCGCGGCAAGTCGCATAAAAGCGGGGAGGCCCTTTGGGGCAGACAGGCCAAGCACGGATCGGAAAAACGGTTGTGGGTGTGTGGAAAAATCCTATTGTTTGGTTTCCTTAAGATAAGATTCTGATATAATAAAAATATTAATTTTAGAAATAAATCAAAATGTT
>JAGYNW010000213.1 GCA_018399915.1 Candidatus Omnitrophota bacterium | reverse complement strand
ACCCTGGGCAAAATCCAGGAAAAAAACCGCGGCATGTCCCCGGGTATGGTGTGGTTGAACTTAATCCCGCTTTTCAGCTTAGGATGGCATTTCTATGTGGTTGCCAAAATGAAAGAATCCCTGGCCAATGAATATCGTGACCGGGGCTTAACCGGGGATGATGACTTCGGATACAAAATCGGATTAGCCATGTGTATCCTGGCGGTCTCCGGCATTATCCCGTTTATCGGAGGCATTGCCGGCCTGGCCTGTTTGGTGCTATGGATCATCTACTGGATCAAAATCGCCAACTACAGTAAAGAATTAAGCGCTACAGAAGAACAAACGGTTATTACCGAAGAGACCATTATTGAAGAAAGTCCGGTGCCGGTTAATGAGACCCCTAGCGCCCCTGAAGCCGGGGAAACTTCCCCAGATCAAACATCTTCAGAGTCATCGGAGCCATCAGAGCCGCAAGGCCCTGAACCGGAAAAGAATCCGGAAAATCCGCAGGCATAATCTTGCCTTAACGCACACACAAAGACCCCGGTCACATTTGACCGGGGTCTTTTTCAAATAACTTTGCTGCATGCCGGATATCTGTCCTATCCTTATTGGAAATAATAGGTCCCGCCCAGCATAAAGGCATGTGAATTCCAAAGCACTTCATTTAACGCTGATTCCAAAGTGCCACCCGATTGTAAAAATATCCGGTCAACACCAGGTGCTGTATGAAATTTTGAAAAATCCATGCCAAAATCAATACTAAAATTGTCTTTTAAGTGATAATTCGCCCCCACATTAATTTTAAATCCTCTTCCTTTAGCAACATGTTCAAAACTTTTCGGATGTTGATACTCTGACCGCAAATTCCAGTCTGCCCAGGCATAATAATCAACGACATGATATTGATAACGAAAGGTCCCGGTCAGTTTCCGGCGCCTGCCTTCCAATTCAAAACCAAACCAGGGGCCTTCCCATTCCGTTACATACTTTTGATGAAGATTATTTTCTAAAAGGGGACTTGCCATCAACGGAATGACCTGCTTGCCTTTCTCCCCTACAAGATCTTGTTCATGCTTTGAATATCCGCTTAAAAATGTTATTGATAAATCATCACAATTTGCCATCTTAAGCATGCGTTCATTGTCTATATTCATCCTATAACCTATGCCAAACATCAAGTCATAAACATCCCCGCCCTCGCTATCCCAATAAGACCGGGAGAACTCTCCTTGACGGCTGCTATATAGATAATCTGAATCCTGCACATCCCCTTCGACAATATTCCCCGTTGAATACAAAGCATCGATAACATATTTATCGTAGAAACAAACATCTCCTTGAAAGGTGACTTGCTGTGTCCTTTGATCGCGCCAGTCAAGATCAGAAAGGATATCGGGATATCCTCCCGGACCGGCAATGGTCCATCGCACTTGATCATATCTCAACCCTCCGGAAATATTAAATCGCGCATCTACATTCTTCAAGATCTCTTGTGTTTTCTTGAGAAAAGCGCCCCGGTTAAGCTTTTGCGTCTTTTTTTGATAATTCTGCAATTTGCCTTTTTCCTGCGCGGTCAAAGGACGCTCTAATTTTGAGAGGTCTTCTTCGCTGCGGACAACCGGCTTGGGATCTTTTTGGGATACAAAACGGACGACCTCATCCAGGGTTTCGTGGTCCGCGGACTGTTCCGCAATGCGGGCCATAGCCTGATCCATTTTTTTAATACGCTGATTCGCCCATCCGGGCTGCGCAAAAGCAAACACACAACATATCCCGCAGAATAAAAACATAAATTTCTTACACATATATTGATCCTTTGTTAGAGATTACTGGGAAGATTAATCCGTAAATCTATATATCATAGTAAATTAAAAAACGCGCCATTTCAAAACTTAATTCATTTTTTTTATTAAGGAAAAATACAGGTAAGTCTGGGTAAGTTTAATGAATTTCCGATAAAAATAGAGAAAAGCAGTTGCGGCAGAGGAATCTACAACAGCGACGAGAATAAAGCAGAGAAAGCTAAGGGCGGTTCAAAACGCGTTTTACGATCCCCCGCAATAAACGGCCCAGGATATCTGCGCCCGTTATGATCTTTTTCTGTTCGCCCCAAAAAAGAACAATATCATTATCCACAACATCATCCTCATAATGTTTGGCGCGGACCTTGAACTGCAAAATGACATCCCCCAAAGGCGTGCGGGGCCGGGTAACCACAATGGGACGGTGACAATAGGTGTAAACACTTTTCACTTCCTTGGCGTACATGACATCCCGCAAAAATTGATCCGCGTTCAAGACCAAAAGCGGCAGTCCTTTTTCATTGGTCAGAATAACCCATTTCTCCTGGGAGGCGTGGACCTGTTGCAAAAAAGGATCATTGCCTTCTTTATCAAAAGCAGGAAAAAGCGGCAGTCCTTTTTCATTGGTAGGCAAAGCAATAATGCTTTGGGGGTTGATGATCTCGCCCTCTTTTTCGATCTCCACGTCATCCATGGCCAAAAAATTTACCGCGCCGGCAGCCTCCAGTTTTTGCAGATCTGTCAGCCGGGAACGGGCATGCCTTTGCAACAGGATCTTGATCTCATCCTCCTGAAAATAAACGATCTGCTCTTTGCCCAGCAAACGGTCCAACAGAAGGGCTGACGGCTTGGCCACCGGATAAAGCACCATAGAATAAAAACGGACGATCGGAACCAGCAGATGGCTCACACGCAAAGCATGCCTGGCTAAATAAGCCTGGGGAAAGATCTCCCCTAAAAAGGTGATTACCACCGTTGAGAAAAAGAAGGCGCCGACACCGGCCAACACAGATTCAGACAACAAGGCCAAAAGCACATTGCTGGACACATTGCCCCACAAGAGAGTCGTTAAAAGCAAATGCGCGTCTTTACGCAGACTTAAGATCCGAATAGCATCTTCATTGCCGGATTCCGCATGCACTTCTAGCTTTAAACGGCTGACGCCAAAAAAACCTAAGTTCAGGCCCGAAAACATGGCCGAATGGAACAAACAAACGACAATGCCTGCCCATGTGAATAAATCCATCTACCCTTCCTCATTAATGTTAAGAAAAAAACCCTCTTTACTGAATCAATAAGAAGGTATTGTAGCTTGCCTGAAAAGCTTTGACCAGAATTTTATTTTTTTTCTGAACTTTTCAGGGACTCGTTTACGCCAACAGACGCGATACTCCTTAGAGTAATCCAAAAGAGGTCTGATATTTGGCTACCCAAGGCTTTAAATCGGGCAGGCGTCTATCTTATCAAATTTCTTATCCGGGTGAAAAACAATCTGATGCAACCGGCCCCATGCCTGCGCGTTAGTCTCAAGCGTAAACCGGCAAGGGCCTCCGTGATGCGCGTGGCACATGGCAAGGGAGATATCATTGGCCTTGGCTAAACCCTCGGCAGCAACAGAGCTAACCGCCTCCGGCAAATCCGGCGTAAAATAAAAGGCTTTTTCATACTTATCTTCAGGACGCAATGTGAGATTCCAAACAAAAAGCCCGTTAAGGCTCGCGTAAAGCGAAAACGGATTAATCATCCGGACATTCACACTCATATAGCCGGGCTGACCCCAAGAGCAGGGATTATCCGGCGTAATTCCCCAGATCCACACCTCATTTTCCGGGATTGGCTCAAACCGGACAACAACTTCCTCTTTACCGGTTGGAACATCCAGAACAAAGGGTTTCAGGGTATCGTCCTGAGGAATGATAAGCAATTTTTCCGGTAACGCGTCCCACCCCGCGCGCGGAATCTTCATAGACTGCCTGCCGCTATCCGGATAAAAAAGGCCTTTGGCTTTATCCGCAACCTGGCCTTGCATCCAGCTAAGCACTTGCGGGGCCTGTGTTTTCTCTTCCCATCTTACGATAAGGTCCGGCCCCTGGATCAATTCAAGCGATGGCATGTTTTCTGCCGGCGCGCTGGCAAAAGCATTATTAGCCGGGCTAGCTGTTATAAACATTAACAAAAA
>JAGYNW010000212.1 GCA_018399915.1 Candidatus Omnitrophota bacterium | reverse complement strand
ACTGAAAGAAGAAACAAGCCTAGAAGGAAAACTATTAGGGTTGGCTGGGGTTCATTTGCGCAAAACCAAAATCTATGGGTCTTTAATTGTTATTGGTTATGCCGTCAAAGTTTTAAAAGAGAACATTTCTTTAAACCATGAGCTGACCGATGCAAAATTCTTTAACCGAAAAGACTTGCCGCATATTCCATTTGAGGCACATAGAAAAATAATAGAAAATGTTTTTAAAGAAAATTGTAATAAATAAATGATAATTGATCTAACTCAAATGCAACCGAATCAAAGTGGTATACTTCATAAAATTCATGGCGGAACTGGGTTTATGGGCAGACTGCAGAGTATGGGAATAAGGCCCGGAAAAAGAATCAGTAAAGTAAGTTCTCATTTTTGGCGAGGCCCTCAGACGGTTGAAATAGATAATTTGCAAATTGCGATTGGTTACGGAATGGCTAAAAAAATATTTGTTGAGGTCTCAAAGTGAAATTAAACAAAATTTTATTAATGGGAAATCCTAATGTAGGCAAAAGTGCGATATTTTCAAGATTAACCGGGGCAAAGGTAAGTATTTCTAATTATCCAGGCACAACCGTTGAATTTACTCAAGGATGCATGAAGGTTGGCGAAGAGAGGCCAATGATCATAGATGTGCCAGGCACATACAATTTAAATCCGACATGTAAAGCAGAAGAAGTCGCCATCCGAATGTTAAAAGACGGCGACTTGGTTATTAACGTAGTAGATGCCACAAATTTAGAAAGAAACCTTTTCTTAACTTTGCAATTACTGGAAAAGAAAATGCCGGTTGTTATTGCTTTGAATATGTGGGATGAGGTTAAGCATAAAGGGATTCATATTGATATAAATGAATTAGAGAAGAAATTAGGCGTTCCAGTAGTTTACACATGCGGCTTAACGGGTGAAGGTATAAAACGGATGATAGAACGTGTTAAAGAAGCAAAGGTTCAGCCTACACAAATGTCTTCCGACATTCAAAAGTGGGAAAAGATCGGAGAAATAATAACAGATGTTCAAAGGTTGACCCACCATCATCACACATTATTAGAAAAATTGGAAGATTTAAGCATTAAACCATTATCCGGATTGCCAATCGCCTTAGCAATTGTATATATAGCCTTTTGGATCATTCGTTTTCTTGGAGAAAATCTTATTGGTTATGTGTTTGAACCTTTATTTGAAAAACTGTGGCTTCCTTTAATGATGAAGACAAGTGTTTTTTTGGGGAGGAGCGGCATTCTACATAATATTTTAATAGGCAATCTGGTCGATGGCGCTATAGATTTTGGTCAGTCTTTCGGTCTTTTGACTACAGGTCTTTTTGTTCCTGTTGCCATGGTATTGCCGTATATTTTCAGCTTTTATCTGGTTTTAGGTTTGCTGGAGGACTTCGGTTATCTTCCGCGTTTGGCAGTATTAGTCGACAACTTTATGCATCATTTAGGTCTTCATGGTTATGCGATCATACCGTTTATTTTGGGTCTAGGATGTAATGTGCCGGGCGCATTAGCGACACGAATTTTGGAAGAAAGACGTGAAAAATTTATTGCGGCTACCTTGATGGCACTTGCCGTCCCCTGTATGGCGCAAATTGCAATGATTATAGGATTGGTCGGTCAGCGAGGAGCTCAATATGTATTTATTATATTCTCGACTTTATTTATAGTTTTTATTATCAAGGGCCTGATTTTGAATAAAATTCTTAAAGGGATAAGCCCCGAGATATTGGTCGAAATTCCTCCCTACAGAATACCTCAGCCTCAGGCCGTTATTAAGAAACTTGGGATGCGCCTATCGGCTTTTTTAAAAGAAGCATTGCCTTTAGTTCTTTTAGGCGTGCTTTTGGTTAATATCCTTTATTCTTTAAAAATAATGGAATTTTTTGTAAATATTTTTTCACCGATTTTAACCGGGTTATGGGGTATTCCAAAAGAAGCTATATTTGCCTTAATTATTGGATTTTTTAGAAAAGATGTGGCAGTAGGTATGCTTGGGCCTCTCAATCTAACAAGTAAGCAATTAGTTATTGGTTCTACTGTTTTGGCTATTTATTTCCCTTGCATTGCCACTTATGTGGTTTTACTCCGGGAATTGGGAGTAATGGACATGATAAAAGCAACAATGATTATGCTTTTTGTTGCATTAATAGTGGGTACAGGGTTAAATTTGATTTTATAAGAAGAAGAGAATAAAAAATGGAAAGGTTAAATGAAATTTCAAAAGAATTAAAAGTTCATGCTCCTTTTACAATTTTGGGAGCATTTACAGGAATAATTCTTATAGCATTTTTTCAGAAATTGCCGTCAAATCTTTCTTTTAATATTTTTTATGTGCTTCATCCATTGCATGTTGTCTTAAGCGCTTTGGTAACGGCTTCCATGTATGAATTTCACAAGTGCGACGGACGGGGGAAGAGATGTAATATTTGGATTCTTCTTATCATTGGATATATTGGGTCTATTGGTATCGCGACAATGAGTGATTCTATTATTCCTTATCTTGGAGAAATTATTCTTGGCATGCCGAACAGGGGAATACATATTGGTTTTATTGAAAAATGGTGGTTGGTAAACCCCTTAGCTGTGGCGGGTATAGCCATCGCATATTTTAGGCCTTCAACAAAATTTTCGCATGCGGGGCATGTCTTATTAAGTACCTGGGCATCTTTGTTTCATATGATCATGGCTATAGGGCAGTCGTTAAATTGGATAATGTATCTTGGAATTCTTTTTTTCCTTTTCTTAGCCGTTTGGCTGCCTTGTTGCGTAAGCGATATTGTATTTCCCCTTTTATTTATAAAAGAAAAATCACGAGGGAGAGGATGAAATGCCCATTATGGAAATTAGCATTGTTCCGGTAGGAACACAAACGGCTTCGGTCAGTCCCTATATATCAAAAGCCGTGGCGCTGTTAAAAAAACAAAAAGATGTTAAGTATGAATTGACATCTATGGGAACGATAATCGAGGCGGGCTCATTGCAGCAATTATTAAACATCGCAAATAAAATGCATAATTCTATGTTCGGGTCAAATATTAAAAGGGTGGTAACGACTATTAAGATTGATGATAGAAAGGATAAGAAGATAACAATGGCTGGTAAGATAAATTCTGTTCAGGAAAAAGGTGAAGGATAAAAGGTTTATGGTCAAATTCACTCTTATTTCTTGGCCGCGTTTAATAGTGTATTCGTACAATAATACAATTTACAGGGGGTAAGTTTATGGATTATGAAAGAGAAAGCGAATTACTAAAAGCTTTGGGGCATCCGATTCGGTTACAAATAGTTGAAGAGCTTTTGCTGGATGAATGTAATGTCAATAAGATTATGAATACTCTTAATATTCCTCAATCAATAGTTTCTCAGCATTTAGGGGTATTGAAAAATAAAAGGATAGTGGTTGCGCGCAAAGAAGGAGTGCGAACCTGTTACCGTTTAGTTGAAAAGAAAGTTCAAAGTATTGTTAATATTTTAAAGGGATAAAAATTTTTTAAGATATATATCTTAATATTGCAATAATACGATTTTATAAAATGGCAACTAAGAAAGTTCCAAATAAGTGAAAGGAGAAATTTAGATGGATGTTATTTAAACAGATGAAAATTTTGAACAAGAAGTGATCCAATCGGATCTGCCATTAAATCAAAGGAGAATGGAATATGCTTTTTTCATATGAACGCCAAAAGTGTGGGCACGCATTTGATCTTTTAATCAGTCAGTAAAGCGTAATCTTGATCGTTTCCCTGTTGATTTCAAACAAAGATTGGGCCTGTAAAACTTATGAGTTGGAGCGTAAATTTAAGGATCATGATGAGGGCATTTTAATGATTTTTAGCGCATTTAAAGAATTGTTTCAAAGTCTGGAAGGGTCTCAGAATCTTAAGGTGGGCATAAGATTCCATCGGGGAAAGTAAGATAATCCGGGTCTTGGTAGAATTTGTGTGGAAAAAAGAACGGCGGTTAAGATGATGGAGTGACGTTTTTTAGGAAGATAGTGGTCAAAAAGACATGAAA
>JAGYNW010000211.1 GCA_018399915.1 Candidatus Omnitrophota bacterium | reverse complement strand
CCTAATGACTTGACTACCTTAGCAAACTCCTGGTCTGCGACCTCGTGCAGGTGCAGATCCAATGGCTTGGTCCGGGAAGCCAGGCATCTGAAGTTTTGTCTGCGGGAACAGACATGAGGCTGCAGCCCAGAAGCTTTGTCCTTTACGGGACAGAACCGTTCTGTCAAGGAGGAACCCATGAATAAGCATATCTGTATCCATGGACATTTTTATCAGCCGCCTCGAGAAAATCCCTGGCTTGAAGCCATTGAACAGCAGGATTCCGCCTACCCGTATCATGATTGGAATGAACGCATTACCGTTGAATGTTACGCGCCGAATTCCCTGGCGCGGATTCTTGATCCTCATGGCAAGATCATCAATATTATCAATAATTATGCCAATATCAGTTTCAATTTTGGTCCGACTTTATTATCATGGATGGCACATAAAGACCCGGAAACCTACGCGGCAATCATTGCCGCTGATAAAGAAAGCCAAAAAAATTTTTCCGGACATGGTTCAGCCATCGCCCAGTGTTACAATCATATGATCATGCCCCTGGCGAATTCCCGGGATAAAAAGACGCAAGTGATTTGGGGGATCAAGGATTTTGAATACCGTTTTGGACGGAAACCTGAGGGCATGTGGCTCCCCGAAACAGCGGTGGACTTAGAAACACTGGATATTTTGGCAAAGCAAGGGATTGCCTTTACCATTTTGGCTCCCCGCCAAGCCAAACGCGTCCGCAAATTTCACGATAAAAAGTGGAAAAACGTCACAAACAGCAATATCGATCCACGTTATCCCTACCGATGCAGCCTGCCTTCGGGCAGGACCATTACGCTGTTTTTCTACGATGGGCCTATCTCGCAAGGGGTCGCCTTTGAAAAACTTTTAATGAAAGGGGAATTTCTAACCAACCGGCTTCTGAACGTGTTCACATCCTCTGAAGAGGACCAGCTGGTGCATATTGCTACAGATGGCGAAACCTACGGACACCATCAGGAAAAAACCGACATGGCCCTGGCATACGCGATCTACCACATACGCGCGAATAATTTGGCTAAGATCACAACTTACGGGGAATACCTGGCGCAGCATCCGCCGCAACATGACGTAGAAATCCATGAAAATTCCTCCTGGAGCTGTGTTCATGGCATTGAGCGGTGGCGTAACGATTGCGGTTGCAATTCCGGTATGCATTGGACCTGGAACCAGGAATGGCGCGCGCCCTTAAGAGGCGCGCTGGATTGGCTTAGAGACAATGCCATTCAAATCTACGAACAACAAATGAAAGCCTATGTCAAAGACCCCTGGGCAGCCCGAGACGATTACATCGGGGTCATCCTTAACCGGACAGACGCCAATATTAAATTGTTCATCCAGCGTCACGCCCTGCGTGACCTTTCTGAACAGGAACAAGTCCATATTTTACAACTGCTTGAAATTCAACGCTACGCCTTATTGATGTACACCAGCTGCGGATGGTTCTTTGATGAAGTTTCCGGGATTGAGACCGTTCAGATCCTGCAATACGCGGCTCGCGTAATTCAGTTGATCGAAAAGACTACCCGGTTACCGTTGGAGGATACCTTTGTGAATCTGCTTGAAAAAGTTCCCAGTAATATCCCCAAATACGGAAACGGGAAATATATTTATGAAAACTTTGTCAAACCGCAACGCGTAAGCCTTCTTCGGGTCGGGGTGCATTATGCCATCTCAACCTTATCGAAAAACCACGAATCCTTCAACCGCTTGTATTGCTATACGACCAACGATGAGCAATACGATTTTTCGGAGCTAGGCCGCCAAAAGCTCGCCATCGGCAAGACCGAGATTCTATCGGATATAACAAAAGAAAAGGCCTTCGTTGTGTTCGCAGTGCTTCATTTGGGAGATCACAACTTTATCGCCGGGGTGACTTTATATGATCCCGACAATGACCTTCTTGATGAAATGATTCCAAGATTGAAAGAGGCCTTTCAAAAAAGTGATATCGCCGGAACCATCACGCTGATCGAACACTATTTCGGTAAAGAACTTTATAATCTTTGGCATTTATTCGGCGATGACCAAAGCAAAGTCCTCAATCAGATCATGGAATCCACACTCAAAGATGTAGACACATCTCTGCGGCAAATCAATGAACGGTATTTTCCCGTAATTCAGGTGTTGAGGCAATTCAAAAAAAAGCTGCCGAATACCTTATCCAACACGCTTTCCGCCACGATCAATGCCGATCTTCTTCAGGAAATGCGCAATGAAACCATTGACTTCAGCCGCCTGGAACATCTGGTCTCCGAGGTCAATGAACTCGCTATAGAGATCGATAAGATCACCTTGGGTTTCCTGGTCCGGTCCCGTGTCAATCGGTTCATGGCTGATCTGAAAAACAATCCCTTTAACACAGATATTTTACTGCAGGTCACAAGGTTTCTGGCAATACTCGAACCCCTGGATCTGGAAATTGATTTCTGGAAAGCCCAGAATATTTACTATTCCATTGGCACAGATATGCGCCAACGCATGGAGGACAAAGCGGCGCAGGGAAGTATATCCGCGCCGAAATGGATAACCCTTTTTAACCAATTAGGAACCAATTTTAAAGTCTGGACAGGATAATGCACATACCTCTTTCAACGTATCGTTTACAATTGAATCCATCTTTTGGCTTCCCGGAAACCCGCGAGATCATAACTTATCTAAAAGAACTGGGAATATCAGATGTGTATAGCTCGCCGATTCTAAAAGCCCGCGAAGGCAGCCAACATGGTTATGATGTGGTTGATCCCCATCAGATCAATCCGGAACTGGGAGGCGCCGCGGCCTTTGATGCATTAAGCCAGGATCTCAAGGCCAAAGGTCTCTTTTGGCTACAAGACATCGTTCCCAACCACATGGCGTACAATAAAGACAATCAGATGCTGATGGACATTTTTGAACAAAGGGAACATTCTCCCTTTTTTCATTATTTTGATATTGACTGGATTCATCCTTTTGAAAGTTTCCAGGGAAGAGTATTGGCTCCGTTTTTGGGAAGATTTTATTCCGAAATTCTGGAAAATAAAGAACTCAAGATCCATTTCGACCAAAACGGTCTGAGTATCCATTATTATGAGCTGGCGTTCCCTTTGCTTTTGACAACCTACAAGGATGTCCTGCTTTTAAATTTCCAGGAACTGGAAAAAACTTTAGGCAAAGATAATCCGCTTTTAATCAAATACCTGGGCATCATTGATATTTTTAATCACGTGACACAACCACAGCAGCAACACCGTTATGATCAGATTAAACACGCCAAAATCCTGTTGTGGAATCTGTATCAAGGGAATGGCCCCATCAAAGCTTTTATCACGGATAATATCGCGTTTCTCAACGGGGAAAAGGAAGGTGATGGTTATCTCGATGAGATCGACAGAATCCTTTCCCGGCAATGTTTCCGTTTATCGTTTTGGAAAGTGGCTTCGGAAGAATTAAATTATCGCCGTTTTTTTACGATCAATGAACTTATCTCCTTACGAGTGGAAAAGCGGGATGTTTTTGACACGACCCATCAACTCATTCTGCAACTGATTAAAGAAAACAAAATCCATGGCCTGCGAATCGATCATATTGACGGGCTTTACGAACCGGCCGCATACTTAAAATACCTGCAAGAGGAGGCCAAGGACACTTACATTGTCGTTGAAAAAATTCTTGGCCTGGATGAAGACTTACCCGCGGCCCTGACTGTCCAGGGAACCACAGGCTACGATTTCCTTAATTATCTCAACCGTTTGTTCTGTGATAAAAAAAACCAGGTCGCCCTGACCAAAATATACTACAAATTTACAAAACTAACGGTTTCGTATGAACAACTCGTACAGGATAAAAAGCGTTTGATTGTCGGTAAACATATGGCTGGCGATATAGATAACCTGGCTCATCTCATGAAAAACATTGCCGGACACTTGCGTTTCGGACGCGACATTACACTCTACGGACTGAAACGCGCACTGGTGGAAGTCGTCACATTCTTCCCGGTCTACCGGACCTACATCGATAGCGACACCTTTGAAGAAAAAGACAAGGCCTACATTACCGAGGCCATCAGCAAAGCCCGCGCCCATGCC
>JAGYNW010000210.1 GCA_018399915.1 Candidatus Omnitrophota bacterium | reverse complement strand
TTCATTTAGCAGGCCATTTACAGTCTAAAAATACGGGGGCTTGACCGAATCCGGACCACAGCCAAAATTCGTCAAATAAATTGCGTATAAATCTTTATTGCTAACAATATATTTTGCGGCTTTCAAAATCCTAATGCCATGGTGCCAATACATATCCGGAAATTCCTGCGATATATCAATATCTTCTAAAGGTAAAAAATCAATAGGGATAGCCATAATCCCTTTTTCTTGAAAAATTTTTGTAATCTGCAAATTCAGCGCGGAATCACAAGTATTATATAGCCTGCCTATAATCACAACCGCTTTTTGTCCCTTTGGAAGAGAACGAATAACGTCCTTCCCCTTAGCGCGAACTTTTTTGAGAAATTCACTATGATTAAAGGTAGCCATCTCTATAGCTTTTTTTATATTTAGATCTCCTCTGCCTAGAGATCTCCCCAGGCCAAGAAGAATCTTTTCAATATGCTTCCTCCCTCTTCTATAATGCAAAGAAGGCTTAAGCAACTTAATATTTTTTTCTTCAAGGCCTAATGACGCTTCCATGATATCCGGCAAGGATTGAACATAGGGGCACATAAACGTATTCCTGGAAAAATTATCCTTTTCCAAATCAATGATATGTGGCAAAAAGATATAATCCACTTTCCGATCAATAAGATTCAAAATATGTCCGTGCGTAACCTTAATAGGGAAACAATAATCCGAAACCGCAGACTCTAATCCGCTACTAATAATATTTCTGTTGGTAAAACTCGAAAAAATTATTTCGCAGTTAAGTTCTTTAAAAAAAGCATTCCAAAACGGTAAGAACTCATGATAGGCAACCATTGCCCGGGGAATCCCTATTTTATATTTGCTTTTGGCCTCTGTTTTAGATGTTCCCCTACATTCCAAAAGCCATTTTTCCCGCTCTTTAAATAGATCAGGAACGTCTGTTAAACATTTTTCCTGAGCAATATCATATTTCCCGCATCGCGACCCAAAATAAAGCGGCGACTCATTTTTAATGCTCAATTCATTGACCTCACATCGGTTATCACAATCCTTACAAATAAATAACCGATTGCCATACTTTTCATTAACGATATTAAATCCTTTAAAACAACTTCCTTCTTTGGCCAGATCCCGGGCAATCAAAGCACACCCGATCGCCCCCGTAACCTCGTGATGCGGCGGGATAAGTATCTTTTTGCCTAGAATTTTTTCAAAAGCCCCAATGACCCCCCGATTAAAAGCTACCCCTCCTTGAAAAAAGATTTTATCTCCTATCTTTTTTCTCCGGACTACTCTATTTAAGTAATTGAACACAATTGAATAACATAAACCCGCAGCAATATCCTCGCGGCAATATCCTCGCGGCTAGTCCCCATGGCCTGAAAATGCCCTATATTTGAGTTCATAAAAACCGTGCATCGTTCACCCAATTCAACAGGATTTCTCGCATCCAAGGCAAGTTGGCTAAATTCATTATTAATATTAATATTAAGGCGTTCTGCTTGTTCTTCCAAAAAAGATCCTGTCCCGGCAGCGCAGACCTTATTCATTTCAAAATCGATAACTACCCCGTCTTTAATGGATATATATTTAGAATCCTGACCGCCAATTTCAAAAATAGTATCAACATCTTTATCAATATTAATTGCAGCTCTTGCTTGCGCCGTTATTTCATTTCTTACCACATCGGCCCCGATGATTTTCGCTATCATATATCTGCCAGAACCCGTAGTACAAACACCCTGAACTCTAATTTTTTCGCCAATCTCTTCATTTAAGGAGATTAACCCCTTACGAACCGCCTCTATCGGCCTTCCTCCTGTTTGCAAATAACGTTTCGAAATCAATCGTCCTTCTTTATTAATAAGAGCTAAATTTGTACTAATGGATCCGATATCCACACCCAAAAAGACATCAATGATTTGATTATCAGATAAATTTTTAATATCAAAATTCCCAGATCCCTCAGGATTTTTGGGATGATGCTCCTCTGAAATTACCAATTTTTCTAAACTTGTTTTAGCTCTTTCCCCAACAGTCAATTTATCTTTAATTTCTTGAATACTTTTAAAAGGAAATCTCTCGAGATTATTCTGCAAATTGATTATCGCCGCACCTATCGCCCCCAATGTGGCATGATTGCTTGGAACAAATAACTCTCCCGAAGCTAATCCTAATCTTTTCTCAAAAGCGTCAATTACTCCTTCATTAGCGGCGACACCGCCTTGAAAAGATATTACTTTTTTAAAAACTTTGCCCTTAGCAATTGTGCTTTGAAAATTCCTGACTAAAGAATAACACAGACCTGAGACAATGTCTTCATTCGGCGTGGCGACTTGCTGAAGATGAATCATATCCGTCTTGGCAAAAGTGCTGCATCGTCCAGCGATTGTAGCAGGATTCTTAGAGCGGAGTGCAACTTTTCCAAAATTCTCGATGGTAAGTCCCAAACGAGTCGCCTGTTGATCCAAAAAAGATCCCGTACCCGCAGCACAAAGAGAATTCATGGAAAAATCAGAAATAATATTCTTATCTAAAGATTCATTATATTTTAAAGAAATGAACCGAGAATCTTCCCCCCCCACTTCGATAATACTATTTACGCGAGGGTATAAAAAACTATTCGCCTCTGCAAAAGCAATAACTTCATTAACGAAGGGAATATTGAGTAATTCAGAGACAACCTTCCCACCCGAACCTGTCAAGGAAATCGACAAAATATCATTAAAAGCGATTGCCTCCAACATTTTACCCAACAAATCAATGAATGTTCTCAATGTATGGCCTTTATGCCGCAGGTAATAATCCCTAACAATCTCTTTTTCGGCTGTGACGATAGCTCCATCAACACTTACAGAGCCTATATCTATGCCTATATAATATTTACTCATAAAAAATAATTTCGTTTACATTTTATTAAAATATCTAAAATAAGAATTGGTATTGCTTTATCATGGAATGAAAAAGGTACTAAGAAATAAAAGTCTATAACTGCGGAGTGTCATTTTTCCGCCCTCAAAGGCAAATCTTCTTCCCAGATGCAGACTTTATTTTTGCCCAAACGCTTGGCTTCAAAAAGCGCCTGGTCTGCACAATGAATAAAAGCTTGCTTATCTTTGGCGTCTTCCGAGAATTCTGAAATGCCTATGGATATGGTCAAAGCGGCCTTTTTATTGTCCAGTACATTGAAATGCGTGTCTTCGATAAGTTTACGTAAGCGTTCCGCGGAATTTCTGGCTTCTTCTTTAGGTGTTTCCGGAAGCAGGATGGTGAATTCCTCCCCGCCGTAACGGAACATTAGATCAACACACCTGATCGCGTTGGCAAAACATTCGGACATCTTGCTAAGCACAATATCTCCCGACAAATGGCCAAAATTGTCATTAATGACTTTAAAATTATCAATATCGATCATACATAAAGACAGGGGATGATTGTAACGTTTGCTCCGTTCAATCTCTCTTTGAATGATCTGATGAAAATATCTGTGATTGTATAAATTGGTAAGCCCGTCACGGTTGGACAATTCCCGGTAGCGGTCCACATCCTTTTCTAATTGTGATACCTGGATCGTCTTTTTAACGGAAAACAGGAAAGCTTCTAGTTGGAAAGGCTTAAAAAGATAATCGGCAACCCCTAGTTCAATAGCACGAATCGGGGCCTCTTTATCCGCGAAACCCGTCATAAGAATCATTTTAACCGGATAACCGCATTTTTCTTTAATCTGACCGAGAACTTCAATGCCGTCCATACCGCCGGCTAAGCGGATATCCGATACGATCAGGTCAAAATTGGCCTCATTAGTCACAATATCAATCGCCTCAGTCCCATCCAAAGCGCCGACCGCGTCATATCCCTTTTTTTTCAATACGGTTACTAGTGTTTTACAAAACCCTTTATCATCATCAATGACCAAAATTCGTTCTGGCATATTCCGCCCCTATTTTTCAAGAAATTAATAATTAAATGATACAAATCATATTAAACAAATAATAATAACATATCAATGAATTTTTATATTTAATCTTTCTTTAAAAATAACAAGAAATCTTCTTGCCGATTTGGAATAAGAGTATTATTACAAAATAATAGCAATAATTATTAATTATA
>JAGYNW010000021.1 GCA_018399915.1 Candidatus Omnitrophota bacterium | reverse complement strand
CCGTCCAGTTCCACGGTGTCTCCATTCCCACCGGTGTCGTTGTTGTGGTGGATCACCTCCACGGACGATAGTTCGTCCGAGAATAACGCGGACGAAGGCTTCAACGGGTACGAACCCGTGGGCTGGGGTTCGACGGGCGTGGGCGGAGTGTCGTGCTCCGACTATGAGCAATGGCGGAACCGGACGTTCCCCTATACGACGGTGGACCGTGACGACTTCGTGGGGCCGGCCAAATACAATTTGTGTTCCAGCTGCGTAACCCGTTTCGATGTGGTATAGAAGACCGCGCCTTTAGCCGCGCCGGTGTGAACCCTCTGATAAGCAAAATCCGTTTTCGCGCTCTTAAGCTGAGAACCGCTCATGGCCACAGGCGCTGCCATGCGGCGGGTCGCTTGCCTGATCTCATCTCTTAAAACAAAAACCGGAATGGTTTCCGTCTCCTCATCATCGCTGTCTTGCAGACGATACGGCACCAAACCGCGTAATTGCCGTAACCACTGTTGCCAATACACCCAGAGCGAATCAACCGCCATTGCGTCCTTGCTGGCTTGCTGCCTTTGGCGGTACAAGACATACGCCGCGCATTGTAAAGGTCCTTCAACCATAAAGGTCCTTAAGCCTACCTGCATCATATCTGCAACACGCGCGCGGTTATCCGGCACGATTACCGGCGCCCACGACTCCAAGTGCCTGTGCGGAACCACAACATTCTCACGGCCGGCAAAGACCATGCGGATCTCATTAAAAAGCTTAAAGATACGCACCATCAAGACATCCGGCGGAGGCGTACCCATAACCGTTGTCTGTTTAACCGGATCATCGTTAACAGGAATTACCCGCGCGGAAAGCCGGACCGCCATGGCATCATCTTTTGGCTCTTGCGGGCTGTCAGCGTCTTTTGACTCAGCGCCAAAGAGCTGCTTTTGGGCTTGTTCCCAGCTGTAAATACGATCATCGGCGATAGCCCCTACAGGCATGCCCTCTGCGCTCAGGACCAGGCTTACATGCGAACCCTTCATCTGTATGACCTGCGAGCCTGCCGGGATATTCAGAACATCGCCGTTGCCGTTATCCCACAAAAGATCCTGCGCAAATTCCACTGCCTCAAGACGCGCTTTGCCTTTGGCATCAATACCCTGAACCAGGGACAGCTCAACAGCGACTTTATCATCCCTGTCATTGACCGCGAACTGTTCCGTAAACGGCATGGGCTTTTTATATTCCCCGGGGAAAATCAAGCTTCCATCGTCTTGCCGCACCGCGACCGCGTCTTCAGAATCGCCTTGTTTGAAAATAATGCCTTCGGCAGTAATCCTGTCCCCATCAGACAATTTATAGCCGCCTACGGTTTTGCCGATCATCTCGGCCGGAATATCCCCGCCGATCATGTACCAGCGCGGGTCACCCTCTTTGAGCCTCGCGGACATCTCATAAACCTCCCGGACCAGGGCAACCTCTTCCTCGTGGCTTCCCTCCCGGATCTCCCCGCTGGCCTCATGCCGCGCGGTTTCCACTAACCGTTGCTCCTCGCTCAGATTCGCACCCTTCAGGCCGACTTCGTCGAGGTATTCGTCAATTAAATGCGCGGTATCGGTTAAATGCACTTGACTCAGATTACGGCGATACGCCTCACTCACGCGCCTTAACGTGGATAAGGCATTTGCATCTTCCTCATCCCTCTCGACCTTCATTTGCGCCGATAAGGCCTGCCATGTTCCGGGTTGAAGCAGTTGTTGCCTGACCGGCTCAGAAATATTGTACCGCGCTAAAGCCGATGCAAAGCTTTCCGGAGAATTAAAGGCCTGTTTATCCCTGCGGCTGAGAATGGCCAGGGCATCGGATATCTCTATAATATCCGAGGCCGCGATCTTGCCTGAAAAGACATGCCGCAGAGCCACAGCCAGATCCTTATCAAAGCTCTTTTTATCGAGCCCGCCGCTGCCGGAGTGTCCACCCACGATTCTTCCGCGTAAAGCCTTTTTCGCCTTGATGTAGAACTGCTCATAACTCAAGCCTCTGGCCTTCAGGAATTGATACGCCTCTTTAACCGCGATGCGGGTCTCTTCATGGGAGAAAGTCTTGATACGCGATTTATCCCCGTCGGCGTCATAGATCTCTTTTACCGCCTTGAAATAGCGGTTGAAGAAGGTTTCCGTGGCCTTGGCGTTTAAAGGATGATACCAGTACTGATGCGCGGTATCCCCGACGTCAAGCATCTTATGCCTGAGGTCAATACTGTCTTTGAGGTATTCGATCTTCTCTTTCAGAAAACGCGCACTTGGGGCATCGGCATCCTCAGGCATATGCGCGACAAAACTATCATGCAGATATTGCAATCCTTTCAGGTCCATGGTCAAAACTTTGTAATGCTTTAAGGCTTTCAGGTCTTTAACCGACTCAGAGGTAATCAACAGGGACTTACCTTGGCGGATACTTTCACCCAGCAAGCAGTTTTGGACCGGTGCGAAGACCCCATAATTAATGATCTCGCCGTCGCCTTTTATCAAATCTTTATACTCCGCAGAGGATAACACGACTCTGACCTTGCCATTACGCAGAGTCGTCGGATCATAGGAGACATCCAATTCTTTAAAGGTCGCCGGATCTGCCTCAAGCACATATTCAATGTCTTCATCTTCCTGATTGTCATCAGCTGTTAACTGATAGGTCACCGCCACATTGGTCAGCGAAGTATCATGACTATCCGGCCATGTTACCGTGTAACGAAGATTTTCATCAATGGGATAAGTGGCATTGTCCTTAAATTTCATATCCGGATGCAGCACAACCTTCGCCATAGTAAGCTCATTCCCCTCTTTGTCTTTCGCCATGACCACATTCTTATCCGGATCAAACCACTCTTGGGAGCCCAGGGCGATATTATGAATTAATAGGCCTTTAAGATTACGGTTCAATATCCGCTCCATCCGCGATTCATAATTCTCATCTTTGACGATGATGATAGAAGCCATATTCTTGCCGGTGATAATCCGCGGGAGTGCGGATTTGGTCGAGAACAATGCTGGATCTGCTTTTTGATGGATAAAGCGTGACAAGGCCTTTCCTGCCCGGGAGCCGGACTTCAGCCATTTATCGGGGATCACGCGGGTCAAGGAACGTGTCGCGGATACCCGCTGTTCAGCCAATACCGCGCCTTGACGGAATCCCGGAGAATTCTTTGGCAAACTTCCTTTGGGCAACGCGTTATTAACAACATGCGCAAATTCCTCCGGCGACTTTGCCTCTTCCATAGAAAGCTTGCAAGGCTTAATATCATCCGTTAATTTAATTTTCACCTCCCGTTGCCCGTTAATGATCTCATCAATGCGCGCCCGATTCGCCTCCCCTAATAAAAGGTATCTCTTGGCGCCTTCTTTGTTGCTGTCACTGATCTCAAAGAACTTCTTGACCACCTTCACCCATCCGTTCAGCGATTCTTCCAAGGCTTCTGCAAACGGCCTTTTATTCTCAGCCAGACTATTGAACCGGGCCTCATCATCGGACTTAAACAGTTGTTTCTGGAGTTCTTCGAACATATCCCCTTCTTTTTTCCTGCCGTCTTTTTCTGCCCGGGTCTGAAGCTCTTTAATGACCAAATGACCCATCCGTTGCGCGTACTCCATGATCAGCTGGCCGATCGCCTGTTCGTAAAAATTGCGCAGGTTGCGGCCCCGGATAAACTGCCCGTTGCTGTCCTCTTTGCCTTCAGCCCTGTGTATGAATTGTTCGGCTGTTTCGCATTTGGAATCCAGAACAAAAACTTTACGCCGGACTCTTTTGGTGTTTAGCCAGTCAATGCCAAACGCCTCTTTCTTGCCGTCCGCGCGGAAATACCCTTTACGCATACTTCCGTCGGCGCGATAAGAATGGTCTGTTTCCACAGCTCTCAGGCGGACCAAGGCCTGGCTGATATCCACACCCGGAGTATAATCATCCGCCAAGACAACAATGGTGTCTTTCGCAGCCCGGCCCAGATGGTCCTTCACATAGGCGTACAGACGGCCATGCAAAGTCTCTCCATACCCGCGGCCACGGGACACATAAACCAGCCATTGCTCTTCTTTGCCTGTCATTTCCCCTTGTTTTTTGCGCTCAACTAATTTCGGATCGATCACCCCGTCATATTTCAATCCGCGGTCAAGCTCTTCAACCGTCAATTCGATCCGGTTTTTCTTGCCAAAGCCCTTGCGGTTATCCTTAAGCATGTAGACCTTTTCTCCGGTCGGTTCCAACACAACCAAACGGAACCGTGTTCCCATCTCTTGTGACATCTCTCTGGCTGTCAACAGCAGGCTTTGCAAGATCTTTTCCTGATTATGCCCTCTTGCCCCGGTGCTGGTCATATCCGAAAGGATCAAACGCCCCTCGCGGATAATCCTTTTGATCTGCGGGATGGCCTCAGATAACGGAAGGATATTGCCTTTGCCATCGTCGATACTGAAAGCGCGGTTATCCCTGGACCGCACCATAAGGTCTTTCGCCACATCAATGATATTGCCGATGCGCCTGACGGTTTTATCATTCGTGAAAATCAAGGCGCCTTTAATCGTCTTTAATACTTTGCCCATGGTTCCGGAAAGGTCATTTCCGGTGGCTTCAATGATACCCTTGGCGCCCAAAGCTTTGGCTTCCAGATAAACCTCCTCTAACTGCGTGCGTGCGATAGAAATACTGGCCTCGGCTTTTTGCTTGCGGCCTAATTTCATACCGGCTTTTTTAAGAAGCAGCCGCTTGACCTCAAACCTGGCCAAGGCGCTTAAGCGACTGGAATCCACCAATCCTTCCTGTGCGATACCGTTGGCATCCATCATATGGACCTTTTCTTTTCCTTGAATAAAAGTTCGGGTACCGGTATCTTTTCCTATCTCTCTGGCCACCGCCGCGATAACCGCCAGCTTCGAGGCTTTATCCACGCGCGCCTGGGCTTCATTCTCCACGCCCAGCATGTCAAGCACCTTACGGGTCAAGGCTTCATTCAAATGCGGGGTGCCATCCTTGGCATATTCAATCCCGTCACGGTTTTTATAAATAAACTTCACGGCCTTCCTGACTTTTCTCGCGGAGATCCCGGATTTGCCTTTGACTTTATCGCCTTCTTTTTGCATAGGTGTTTCATGCATCCGCATCTCGGCATTGTACACAAAGGAATCCTGAAAAAGTTTTCGTCGAAGCGATTTTGTAAAATCAGACTCCTGAATCTTCAAGGAATTCAAAGTATGCGAGGTTACCATGATGATATCGGACTCCGTAACGACCCGCATTTGCTCCTCGCGTGACATGTTCAGTTCCAGCTTGTTGATCTTATCTGCCGATTTACCAAGCTTTTGGTATTTTTCTTTCAGCTGGCTGATGTTCCTTGAGATAACACCCGGGGTATCCAGAATAACGATCTTTCCTTTAATCAGAGGCAGCAGTGTCTCGCTGATCAATAAGGCCAGCTCGGTTCCTTTTCCGGACCCGGTGGTCGCGTTGACAACCGCCCGGAAAAACCGTTTAGCCTTCAAGGCCTCTTCCGCCTTTTCCATGACCTTTCCATAATTCTCAGCGGACCGGTACTGGTCAAGATCCTTGGCATAAATACTATTCCAGATCTTGCTTAAAATATCCGCGAACTTATCCATTCCCGGTTGATCACTTGCCCTTAAATTCAAGGCCTCCCGCACATCTTTACCGTTTGCCGACTTTACCGTCTTTTGCGCTGTGGATTGTTCCGTCGTCCTGGCCTTGAGCACTTCAACCACATAATCATGCGCGCTCATACTTAAGATCTTATGATCAATGTCCTTTGGCAGGTCAGACATTTCGCCTTTTTGCTCTTTACGATATTCCTTGCGCAAAGCCTCCAGCAAACTGCGGCCACGCGGGTCATTAAGTTTAAGCAGGGTGACATACAATTCCGCGAACTCATGCGCCCGCGTCTTTGAGGTCCCGTCATAAATCAATCGAACGACCCATTTGCCGTCAACATAATCAAGATAACCACGGGATTCTTTTACCCGGGCATCGGTTGCAACAATGATCTCAAAACGTTCCTCTTGAGCTGTTCCCTTTTTGGAGATGATCCGCTCGCCATTGGAAATCTTATTAACCCCACGATTAATCGCGTACCGCCTCTTGATCTTGTCTTTCAACGAAAGACGATGATTTTCTACTCCCCGTGAAGACACAAAACGTAATAAAGACTGCTTCAGCTGTAATGCTTCCGCTGTCTGCCACAAGGCCGGCATACCCATCATCCATAACAACATGCGCATAATTTTAGATTCCGGTGGCGGTGGCGGCGATCCGGCTGAGAAATTCCCGCCCTTGGCGTTAATCTGAAGTGTCTGAATCTCTTGGCGCTTAACCCCTAACAATTCTTCAGGAACATTAAATATCTGTTCAAACTTTGGTAAAGAGTTTGGTTGGCGCCTTGTGGTTTTTTTCGGGGATTGAATCATCATGATCACAAAGAGCCCGGCCAGTGATGCAAGGGCAAGTTCCCAGGAACCGGCCAATCCCGCGCTTACTTGCGCGATGTCGACGGAATCCGCAGCATTGACAATGCCGGCGCCAAGCATCTTTGAGGCAAACCAATCCAATAACAACACAGACGTGAAGAAACCGGTCATTTTGGCTTCCGGGCCAGGATTGCGGCCATTTTCCTCTCCTAACAGGCCAAGCAGGATCTTTTGGATCGTTTCAATATATTTGAGTTCAATCCGGTTGATATTTTGTTTGGTCGTATTCATGAGGAGTCCAATATCCTCTTGCGTCATCTGATGATGTATCATTTTCAACTGAGGATCATAGCCGAGCCGCAGGCACATAACCTCAAAATCCCGCTCTTTAGTCCTGGCGCCGTCCCAAATTTTGTGTTGATAGAAAATTGTGAAGGCCACATCGAAAACTTCTACTCCTTCCATTTTTTCAATAAAAGGCGCGAAATCGGTTTTAACAAAATGCGCCCATGTGCTTCCATTGGGCTCTCCGGGGCGGACCTGCTCATCCAAAGAATAATGCTTATCCGCCCGGAAGAGGACCGCCGCCTTATAAGTTGTCTCCACGATACCGGTCCTCGCGTAGAAATCTGGATCAAACCGGACAATCTCGGCATAATTCTGCGGAGAGTATCCATGCGCCTCATAAAACGCTTTTTCAACTTCCTGGATCTTAATGAGGGCGCGGATGTAATGCTCTGAGATAAGACTTTGGTCCATCACAAAACGGATAATGCGGTTTTTGACCTCAGGCCAGATGAAAGAGAAGAATCTTACATCATAACGCGGATCAAAATCATCGAGCTTCTCTAAGAGCACGATCTGGGCGATCTGCTTCAGTTCATCCAAATGCGGCAGAAAACTCGGTTTATTGCGGGCATATTGATAAACTTGTTTTTGCACATAATTGCCAAGGGATATTACGAAGGTGTCCAGGGCCGCGCCATTTCTTTTTTCCAGATAAAGCGCTATCAGGGTTATTTCTTCCTGGGCGCTTAAATACCTCTTCCTTAATTCATTCGGGTTTTGGCCCGCTGTCAGGCCGGACAAATTCAAGGCGCCCCTGACCTCGTCCCAGGCCTTCTTATCACGGCGCAAGGCCTTTTTATTTCTTGCTTTTTTCTCCTCGATCCTTTGCCTGGTTGTTTTCTGAACATCAACCCCTTCCACAAAATAATGCCCACCCGCATCTTCAACCGGCTTATCCTGTTTCTTTTTCCTGGCATCCGAACCCTTAATAATGGTTTTGATTTGCCACGCCTGATTTTCTTCAAAATCTTTCCAATGCTTAATAAGCCAATCAGAGACATACAGCATAAACCTTTGGCTAAAGGATTCCTTTTGCTGCCAATCCGCAAAGCCTTCATCCAGCATGGCCATACTCTCTTGCATCAGATCAAAGGCTTCGGCTCCTAATTGCTGCTTGAAATCTGCGGCGTGCAGGAGAAAATAAATCTTCAAATCCCTGACATTGACCGTGATATTAGCGTCGGTATAATCAATCATCTTGACCGTGCGCACTTTATTCAGCAGATTTAATGTCTTGTATTCCTCTTTGGCATAGATCAAATTCTTATAGCCCCGGGCGGCTTTCCCGATCTTGATGCCTGACCCTGCAAAAATCCGCTGAACCTTCTTAAGCCCGGAGACCTGTACCGGAATACGGTTAAACATCGGATCATTACCCAGGAATTGCGGTACGCCTTTAATGCCCTCAATAAAGATTAAATAAAGATTCGTATCCCGGAAAGCCACCGGAGGTAAGACAAAAACATCACTATATTCGCCTTTAGCCCTAAAATAGCGGTCTAAAAACCAACTGATAACATTATGCAAATACTCTTGATAATCCGCGTTCTGTTTGCGGCAGGCCATAACCCCGCTATGGGTGGTTAACCAAAGGGTAAACTCATCTAAATTCTTTTCTGCCTTTAAAAGCTTCTCATAATTAGTGCGGGATAATTCCGGTGTTTTCTTGAAGACTTTTTCCTTTAGGGTTTTTAACGAGCTTTTTTCATCTTGAGGCCTTAAGGCCATCCAGGAAACAAGCGCCACAACCGCTAGGCCGGCAACCGCGCCGGTGAGGCTGAGCATATTATCCCAGGCCCACCCTAACGCGCCTAAAGCCGTGATGCCCGCGATAGGGCCGATTGCGGCAAAACCGTTTTGATTGCCTCTTCCTTTATTTTTTGTTTGAAGAGAGCCGTTTAAGCGGTCCACGCTCCTGGCAATCTGCCGCCGGTAATGCGTACGATACGGATCAAAGTCATCAATATCCTGATTATGATCCGGCCGCAGGAAGGTAAAGACCTCTTCGGGATAAAGCCGGTCAAAAGTTTGCCCTTTGCCAAAGCTGACCAATGGGCATTGTTTTAAATATTCCCGTATATGGAAATTCAATAATTTCAAATTATAGGCTTTCCAATTGCCTTGTTCATAAAGGTAATCCAACACAAATCCTAAACCGATCACACGATAAGGAATAACAAACCGGGTTGCGCCGGGCGCCAGTTGAATATCATAGCGGGCGACTTCACGCAGTTCATCTTTCGTAAACGACGGGTCAATGATCGTTACGGCTGTCGGTTCAGAAACAATCTTTTGCTGCGGCTGATAAGGAATACGCATTTCCCTGGCGATCTTGACTTTCTTAGCAACCCAATCCCGTAACGTTTTATTAGGGACACGCGCAGCCATGCGGTTTTTCCAGAAACCCGTCTTTATCTCCTCGATCAAGGCCGCGCGGACAAGGTGATTCCTGACCTTCTGTTTAAGCATCTTATCTTGAATAAAATCACTTTTCCGTCCGGACATCTTAATGATATTGCGATATTTCGGCGAATCAGTCGCCACCCGGTATAACTCGTCTTTAAAGGAAATGAACAAATCTGCCTCATTATCTATGCCGCGCACCTTTTGCATCGCATAACTGTCAACGAGCATTCGCCAAAAATTGTCACTGACAACCGGGATTTGTTTCGCCCAGGCATACACAAACGTTTCCGGCTCATGAATATTAATTTCCTGAATAAACGCGAAATCACAGGCAAGCCCTTCCAGGGCCTGATTACGGTGATGCCCGTCGAACAACAACCGTGTCAGGGTTTGGGAATAAGACACATCCACGATCAGAGGATAATAGAAAGTGCCATCACACTCAATCTTCCTGGCTAAGAGCTGCGCTTTATGCGGATCAGTTTTTTCATGCTTACGCAGAGAACGAATCGGAACAAATTTTAAAGAGGCAATGATCTTATTCTTAAGCTCTGGATCTGCCACTGTTTGATAAGCGGCTTTTTCCTTTAATTCCTGTATAGCAAAAACCGCTTTCTGGTTAACCGTTTCTTGTTTTTTCCTTCTGATAATATTTCTTTTCTCGCGCAGGGAGACGATCAAGGCATAAAGCCCATTGCCTGCCAACAATAAAAGGCCTAAATCAATCAAGAGATCTTCTAAATTCATTAACGCGCCGCTAAACAACCCGCCGCCCCGTGAGAATCCAATGACAAAAGTATGTTTAAAATAGAGGTAATCTAAAATTTCTTTTCCGCTTAAAGCGTAGTCAGCCGCTGTTGAAAAAACCGCAGCCGCCATTAGAATCCCCACATGCCTTTTAAAGGAGCTGGCTGAAGGGGAGAAGACAATATATTTCAAAACCAATAATCCAAGCAATCCTGTTACGAAAACTAATAAAACCGGATCACTAACGACATGATAAGCCGGAGAAAAGATAACCTGGTCCCTGATGAAATCAATAAAAATCAGTTGAACATCTTGACCCGTTGATAAATACCCGTCAAAAATTTTAGGAATAACATGAAAAATTTCTTTAATCGCGGCTTTAACCGCCAGGCAAAGGCCTGCCAGCAAAGATACCGCGATAATGGTCCGGGTGAATAATCTCTTATTTATTCCTTGAGTATAAATCCCTGCTTTCGAAGGCCGCTCTGCCGGGAAAGAAAATTCTTTAATCCCCTGAAGCTGTAACTGCATGCCTCTGGAGATAATGCGCCCGTCTGTGGAATAACGGCCATGACCCGCGTTGCTTTTGGGATACAAATTGATTGCACAATGGAATAATTCTAACAATGACATCGTCAGGCAAATATACGTCCAGATAAAAGGCCATCCCAGGGTAAAGAGGTCGCTCAGGTCAACCCCTTGCAAGAAGATCATGCCTGAGAATAAATTGGCTAATGGCCCGGCTAAAGCGATCAGGATAATTTTCCAGTTAGCCTGTCCGGTTAATTGGATAAAGGTGCGGACAATATTGTTTTCAATCCCACTGTAATCAATGCCTGTAGCCGGAACATTCAATAATCTGGCCATGAGATAATGCGCGCCCTCATGAACCCTGGAACTGTAATAGCGCCACATCGAGAATACCGGCGCGTATAATAAAGCCAAAACCGTTCCCGCCCGCGGCAAATAGAACTGACAGCTTTCTGATCGATCGTTCTTTTGCGGTTGCCTGACGTTCCGGGCATAAATTTGAGAGGTAATGCTATGCCTGAAATCCGATGTCTTGTGAAAATTCACGCTCCAGGCTTCTTCCCCGATCGGTTCAAATCCCTTTTCTTCCAGCGCCTGCACACTTTCTTTATAGTGTGGCTTGATCATGATTTGGGCATCTCGCCTGAATTTTTTCATGACATACGGATTTTCCAATGTCCGCAGCACAATCGAAAGCGCCTCGTTATCCGGGTTAACCATATAAAGGCCTCCGAGCGTTTGGGCGTCAAAGGAAGAAAGGATCTCCATTTGCGCGCGCATAATCGCCAGATTGGAAAGCGATTCTTTTTGCGCTGAAAGCTCTTTTCGTTCCCATTGCTGCTGAAAACTGACATAGCCATAGTAATGCGCGATAATATTGTCATATTCCCAATCATATTGATCCGTCGCGATAACTGCCATGTCGGGATTATTGCGCGCGATCTGCCAAGCGGTTTTGGCCGCGCCGCACCCGATTTCCACAATGGTAGTCCTACCGGCTTGAGCGATTCTCTCTGCTTTTTCAATGTCTGGGCGGGAATTCTCTTTGGCTTTAAGATACTGCGCTAAAGCGGAACGCTTGGGTGCTGTCTTCTCAAGCACTGAAATGCGTTTTGGTTCTTGCCCCGGCTTAACCGCAAACAGCGCCAGCGGGAAGCCCACTTCCCCTAAAGGCCGGAATTCCTGGCTCTTTGGCTCACCGGGAAGCGACAATTCTTGCACACGGACCGCGAGAGTCCCTTGTTTCAACCAAAGTTCAATCATCATCCTTTTGCCGGAAGGAATCGGTTGCAATATGTCTTTAATCCCGCTTGTCATCATCTCAGGCAGGCCGACATATTCTCCTAAGTCCGAAATAATTTTCTTAATTGTCGGGTGGATAGGCTCATCTGATTCAACTGTATAAATACCTCTGGTTGCATAGTAGTATCGTTCGATCTGTAATTTTATTGCTTTGATACGCAGCATTTCGTCAACGGCCAGAGAATAAACGCTGATTGAATCACTGTTCAGAATATATCCGGAACGTTTATGAATTTCCACATCCCAGAGGATTTGCCCGTCATGATTAAATCCTGAACTCTTAACCAAATCCTTGGTAACGCTATGATATGGCTTAAGGTAAATAACCGCCTCTTTTGTTAAGCGGGCCCGGATATCCTCTTGCTCAAGCATATTCATGACTTCCACCGGCACACTTAAAACAGGATTAACCATTAATACACTTGTAATACGCGCTCTTGGCAGAGAGCTTAAGATGTCTGCTTCTGCCCGTAAAACAACCAGGTTATCTGTCGGCTCTTTTTGCGCCCTTAAGTCTCTTCGCTCCCAACAAACTTGGGTGTAGCGATAACCGGATTTCTCTGAAGAATCACTGTGTTTTTCCCAATTAAATTTATCAACGGCGATCACGCCCATGCCGCGATTGCGTCTTGCGATTTCAAAGGCGCAGGTGGCCCTGCCACACCCGATTTCCAAGACATTTTCTTGATAGCTTGCAAGGATACGGATGGCTTTTAAGATATCTCCTTCCTTATTGCCCTTTGCCGACAGATAATCATAAAGGGCTTTGTATTCAGCAGGAATACGATGACCTTCCCCTCTTTGGGCCACCCCACTCTGCTGAGATCGAATCATCTCCTGAGAGGTCTTAGGTGCCTCTTCTTGTCTGTTGGGATAAACGTCATCTTTATGCTCCTTAATGGCCCACTCTGTTTCCCGTGTAATTATTTCTTGAGGCATGTCTTCATCCGCGAAAAGGATATACGGGCTGATGCGAGCGAGGAACCTGACAATGCCGACATCCCCATACTGGAATTGATGGGCTGTGGTGGCGCCCATCATCACGTCGGGCTGAACCTTATCTCCCCGGAAAAGCTTAATCATGAAATCTGTATAAACGCGCAAGGCATCGGCCCTGGTGCCATAAGGAACGCCACCCCGGTCGCCTTTGCCTAACATCGGATCCGTGATATCAGCTTCCATATTCAATAATATTCCTTCCGGCGTGGAGGCATCCGGCCTTTGGGTGTAGTGGAAATACCCCTCAGCGTCTGTCCGGCTGGCCGGGGTCCCGCCTTGCAACGGCCGGTAAGTTTCAACAAATCCCTTGGAGACCTTATCCTCTTTTTCATACGGCGTTTTTTCGACCACAAAGATTTGCTCTTTCAGGAATCCGGCAAGGCTTAAGGCAGAATTGAAATTGTTCATGCGGATCTTTTCTTCCTGGATCAACCGTAATAACGCATCCGATCGTGTCGGAATTGTTTCACCGGCGAACGGAGCATTATCCAAATGGTCATCCAGCACAATTTGAATATTATTCAATGCCGGAATATCTCCCCGTTCAACCGCCTCATAGGCGTAAAGCGCCGAATAGGCGTGATCATCAAAGGCATAAAAGGTCATCACTTTTTCATCCGCTGTTTTGAACCGCGTCGCCACATGATATTGCATAGTTTGGAAATTATTTTCATGCTTTCGTTGAATATCTTTCCACGTACCTAAAATCAATTCGTGATCTTTATCATTGGCCAAAAGCTTGGCCCGCCAATATCCCTTTTGGGGATTGGTTGGCTCCCCGACAAACTCATAATGCGCGCGGTCATAGGCATCTAAATAATCTGCCAGATGAATGCTGTGGATTAAATGTTCCGGATAAAGCATAAATTCGGCAGCGACAGCATCAACCGCGTTAAGCGCTTGTGACGCTTGTGGTGCTTGGGACGCTTGGGACGTTTTAGCCCCGATTAAGTTTTCTTCAATGGCCTCGCCAAAGAATCGTTTGGTATTGGCCCGGGCCGCTTCTTCGTTTTCCCCGCGCAGGATGTGCCGGTAAATTTCATGGTAAAGAATTTTTTGTTGCTCTTCTTCTTCCAACCGGAAGAAGAACGGATGAAGGTTGACTTGCTTTTGTTCGACGTTGGCCGTGGCGATAAAAACAGGCGAGGTAGCTGAGCTACCGACGATTAAAAGAGCCGAATTGGTTGTAATATTAATGTCTACCGTCCAGGTCTGATATTGCGGATCGTCTTCTTTCGCGTGCAGCGATTCCATGATTGCTTGCATTTTCGCCGCCCAATGAGATACGCTTGCCGGCTGTGAAACGATTAATGTGCCATTATCCATTTTCAGATTAATTAGCCCTAAAGACTTTTCTTCTTTAAAGAACTTCAGCGTTTGCTGTTGTTGTTCTTCGCTGATAATGATGTCGCCATAAGACTGCAGGTTATTATCCCCAAAGAGATCTAATTGGGTTCCTTGCTTGGAGGACGGCTGACCAGGCTTTTGATTGGCTAATTTGTCTAATAATTCTTTAATGGTTATTTTCTCAGCATCAATATAGGCGTAGGGCGGGCCGCGGCGGCTATTCGGCAGCATCCAGGTTACCATTTGCGAATTAAGATTGGGATTCTCGACGACCGTCCAGATACGGGTATCGATCATCGGATTAAGCGTTAAATTCACATCCCCGACATAAGGATGGCTGGGATAAAGCCTGTGGAGATATTGCGCTATGCGCCGTGAAAGGATCCAGTATGCCGCCGGCACCGGCTTACGCGCGGATTTCCTTTCGCGGGTAAAAATTGTCTTGCCGAGTCTGCGCCAGGTGTAACGACTTAACTGATTGGATGCGATGCCCAACTGGCTGAAAAGTTCTTTAAAGATCCCCTTGATTTCATCCGGATCCGACGGAGCGACCGTTTTGGCCAGTTTGGTCAACCGCATACGCGATAACTGTTCATTGAAATACAACCACATTTCATACTTGCTGCGGCCATGCTCATAACGGAAGGCTTTGGGCTCAGAGAAATCTTCTTCTTTCATGGCCGGGCGTCTTGGAATGCGGGTCGGATCATAATCCGGCTCATCGATCAGGCGCCATTGATGTTTGGTCATGCCGAACAGGTGCACGTTTCCGGCATAGGGCTTGTAAAGATTGTCGCGTTTTCCAAGCACGATATGCGCGTAACGGACGGATCCTTGTTCGGCATATTTCACTTTCAAATAAATGATCATGCCTTCTTCGTTATATTGGATCGACTCCGCGTAGGGCTTGAAGGGTTTTAACACCGGCGGCAAGGCTCCTTTGTATTCACGCAACGGCCGTAATCCTTCATCGCGGACCATACTCATCATCTCCCTATACTTGTAAAGATCCCGTTGCGCCAGCCGTAATTGCCCCTCATCCAGCACGCCCTCTTGATAGGCGTAGGCTTTCATTTTTGAAGCCACCGACGGGAAGTTCACATAAACATCTTTTCCTGTTCTTTCATCGCGTGCGTGCTCAATGGTCAACATGTGGTAAAGGTCTTTAATGTGAGCCAACTGCAGCACCGCGCGTTCAGGGGCTTGCTGCAGCCTTTGGTAACGGGCAAACAGTCCGATATCGAAATGGCCCAGACCGCGGTAAGTCTCCAGGAGGACTTGGGTGCGTTGGAGATCCGCTTGGCGCAGGCGTAAGAATTCCGTGTAATTGACATGCAACAATGTGTAAAGCTCACGGATGGCCGCGGGGATAGCGGGGAACCATGCCTGCAACTGAATGTCGGTCAATTCGTGTTTCACGACGATGTAGAGGAAGTCTGGGTTCTTGAAGCTTTCCCAGTTAAGGATGATCTGCGGCTTGGCTTGAGACGAATTCGGCAACACAAAGGTGGCGGCCTTCTTCATGTCAAAGGCCACAACAACGTCCACATCAGGTCCTCGGGTTCGGAACCCGGCCTCTTGGGTTAGACGCGCGTTTACGGCTTGCAGCCTAGCGTTCAAGTAGGCGTGGACCCTGGCCTCAACCTGCGCGTCGGTCGCGTACCCTTTTTTCTTGAGGGAGGCACGCACCTGCGGAATGGCCATGACTTGGCGTAAGCCTTGCGG
>JAGYNW010000209.1 GCA_018399915.1 Candidatus Omnitrophota bacterium | reverse complement strand
CAGCCATTTTGGCAACATAATGAATCCTCCTTATTAAATTATCAATATTTATATATTAATCCAACCCTGTACAAAATCCAAGCAGATATCCAACTTTTTCTATTATCGAAAACGTTTTCTTTTATAGCTGTTTTATAACTTTATACAGCCTATATAAGATATATACTTATATTGATTATGAATAAATTTTAAGGACACACGCTAATGCCAGCTCTCAAAAATAAAAATAGATCATTAACAAAAATCCTTGTTTATTTATGCATTAGCGCTTTTTTCAACTTTTCCCTTATCTCACCCAACAGTTCGATGGCTGATACTGTGCTGTCATTACCCGCACCTGGCACCATTGTAAAAACAACCAGACATTTCAGGCCTACCACCTTTAAGGGAATTTCTGTAGATACAAAAAATCCCTTTAAGTTTGAAGTCTTGATTGCCAAAGGTGACACCGAAATGAATGACACGGCTTTCCGGGAAGAGTCCTTGAAACTTTTTAAATACTTCCTGGCGGCATTAACCATAGCCGAAGAGAATATCTGGGTCAATCTTTCACCACATGAGCAGAACCGCATTATCCCATCCAATTTCGGAGACACCCTGATGGGCCAAGACATGCTGGCTCAAGATTACATGTTAAAACAATTAACATCATCCATTTTATTTTCAGAACAGGACCTTAGCCAGGAATTTTGGGATACCGTCTATGAACGTATGCATGCACTTTATGGAACCATGGATATCGATGTAAATACCTTTAACAAAGTCTGGATCGTACCTGATGAGGCAGTTGTTTATCAAGATGGACTCAAAGCCATTGTTCTCGATGCTCATCTAAAAGTGCTTTTGGAAGAAGACTACCTTGCCATGAACAATGCACAAGAAAATGATTTAACAGAACTTGCCGCACGTATCGATCTTAAGGACGAAGCCGATAATCCGCCAAGTCCGGATGCCATGAATAAAGAAGCTTCCCAAATACTCAAACAAATCATAGTCCCGGCAATCGAAAAAGAAGTCAATGAAGGGCATACCTTTGCCAATTTAAGACAAATTTATAATGCCTTAATCCTGGCAAGCTGGTATAAACAGCAACTCAAAAACACCATCATTACTAAAATATACGCGGACCAAAATAAAACAATAGGGGTTGATAGCTTGGATAAAGATATTGTCCAAAAGATCTACTCCCAATATGTCGATGGGTTCAATCAAGGCGTATATAATTTTATCCGCGAAGATTATGATCCGGTCAACCAGCAAATCATTGCCCGCAAATACGTCTCCGGAGGAGTTGGCCTCTTTAATCCTGCAAAAGAAAAAATACAAAATGGAGTTAAAAAGTTTGGCGCCTACCTCTCTGGCCTGATTGTCGTCCTTTCGGCATCTACTTTTGCCACCGACAGTCAAGCAGAGATGCGAGCTTTTCAACAGTTCACAGATTCAGACCTCTACAAAATCGAATTCGCGATTACTGAAGTGGGACCCAATTTCTCAAAAGAAGCGGTTAAAAATGAGATGGATGCTTTGGGTGCACCTCTGAACACCGCACTACGTGAATGGATCACCGATCAACAAGAAGAAACAGCAACACAAACGCATTCTTTTTTGCCAGCCACACAAAGGCATTGGAACCAATGGAAAGGATCTCATGAAGAGACCCATGCCTATTTGTCACAGGAAAACCAATTAAATTTTTTACATCTAACGGATCGCACAGAAACACCCGGAGATGAACTTCTGATGCTTACGCAACCCCTTTCTTGGGAATTTACCAAATCCCAAAAAAAATTTTTTTCCAGCACAAAACACATAAACGAATTAACAAACGATACAACAACCTTATATTATGACTATCCTGCCTGGATGCGGACCAGCCTCTTAAACAATCTTCACAATTATCCTTTGGGCCTCAACCCTGAGCTTCTTGCTTCTGTTGATGGTTATAACAGGACATTGCTTACCGGAGAAATGGATAAAAGGGAAACGTATGCGGATGCCAGTACGGCATATCTAACAAAATTGCTTAAACAAAACTCGTTTGATACCTCCTTATATTCCCTGATGCCTGCATTTCCCGGAACAAATATTTCCACCAACTCTGTAATGGATTATTTAGAACGTCTCAATTCAGAGGACACAATATTAAATGCAAAATTTTCCTGGAAAGACATTAATGATAAAATCATTGCCA
The DNA here is from genome assembly GCA_018399915.1 of Candidatus Omnitrophota bacterium. GTDB lineage: Bacteria > Omnitrophota > Gorgyraeia > Zapsychrales > Zapsychraceae > M55B153. Next base: position 1,914 of record JAGYNW010000209.1, on the reverse strand, counting down.
ATGGCTATAGCCCTGGCAATGCAAATGAAGCCTTCGACCGAATCGTTAAAAACTTATCAAAAGAACGGTATTCAAGCTTGATCGGCTTTTATCAACCTGCCGCAGGCGCTCAAATCACACCCTTAGGTCTATTAGTGACCGCCGGCGCCCGTTTCCGGAGAAGTAATACCAATTACTATACGACTTCTCTTGATATCGGAGCTGGAGATACCATCGCTTTAAACTTAGGAGCTGAATATATCGACTGGGAGAATTTTAGTTTGAGCCTGGAGGGGAACGCCTGGCTCCATGAAGGGGAACCAGGATACCGTATCGGTACACGAATACGCTCTCAGCTACTGTCGAATGTGGCGGTCGTTTTCAAAGGCAGTTATAATACGGAATTAAATTATGAGGATAACTCTTCACTTAAAGGCCTCACCTTTTTTGGGGGATTAGAGATCCGATTAGGCCCCAAACCATACAGAACCGACGACAGACGTAATAACCGAGCAACACCGACCTTTGTTCGTGAGATCATACCTGATAGCATTCGCAATACAGATGATGGCGCCATGACAACTGAGAAGAATGTCGGTGGTATCGACTTTAACCCTTCCCTGCTGGATCTCCAGATCAAACGAAATAAAAATTGGGTGCCTTTACCATTACATGAACAAACTCTTGATTCAATGACAATCGAAGGATTTATCCCCACGATCATTAATGTGGTCCCCATAAACACCATTCCTGAATTTCTTGGAAAAACCTATTGACTCTTTTTTTTGACAGGAATAAACGGATCAAACAGATATTCCAATCCGTTTACTTTGATATCATAAAGACATCTTAACTGTTCACCCAATTTCCCCTTCGGAAATCCTTTATTGGCGCACCAAACCACATAAGGCTCCGGAAGTTGTACTAACAAGCAACCTTTATATTTGCCGTATGGCATCCTGGCTTGAGCCAACCTGAGAAACTCTTTCTCACTAAAAGAAAATTGATCTAAAATGTTCTTCATACCTGGATCTCATATTTGCGGGATAATAGATCTCCATTGACAGCCTTTAAAAAATGCTTGATTTTGGATGGAGGGACATTAATCTCGGTAACTTTATCCAATGTGGCGTCCTCAAAAGTGAGACGAATATTGAGCTTATCCTGAACATCATAATAATGCCGGATATAAAGACGATATTCACTTCCACATTCTTGCCATTCTATAATTTTATTTAATTTTGACATTTGTGAACCCTTTCAACTATTATCGAAAATAAATTTGTGTGTTCAAATGAACCTTAGGATCATCCACGATTTTTCGCACTGGCACCCAAATCAATTCTGAATGTTGCGGGTCATTCGGCTGAATCTGCTCTTTAAATATATTAATAACGTACGCCAAAACAATATAATGGGTGCTGATCGCCTTTGCGCCAAACGCGTTGGTATCATATAAATGCTCATAAACTCCCAGGAATGCCGCCTCTTCCCATTTCAAGGATCTGTTCAATTCTGTTTGCGCAATACGCGCAAAAGCAGCTGGCAGTCGTTCATTTTTTAATATCCTTCCGCCAGGCACAAACAAGAACCCCCGAGCGGGTTCATTATTACGCCTACCCAAAAGGACCTCATCTTCTTGATTTTTGACAATCAGATCAATGGAAACTAAGGGAGCACATTTGACAACATGAAGAAAATCCTTTTTAGTGTGCATAAACCTTTCTACCTGTAAAATTTTCTACAAAAATTATAATTTTTTTAGCATGTCAAACTTTTCTATTGTATACTTATAATACTTCTTTAATCAATATTAATAAGGATTTTTTATGTATCCTTCAAACAATCGGCATTCTCCAAATCGTCGCAAGTATAACCGCGTTAAATTCCTTGGCGGCTTGAAACTCATTGTACAAAAAGATATATTTTTTACAG
>JAGYNW010000208.1 GCA_018399915.1 Candidatus Omnitrophota bacterium | reverse complement strand
CCGCCATTTTATGTATTCCTGCGCCGCCTAAAAAAACAAAAAGCTTTTTATCCCCCCGTTCCAATGTATGGATGATCTTATCATACTCGGGGTCAATGGGAAAATCAATGCCATAAGGATTCGGCCTGTTCCGAAAGCCGATCCATATTGTCCGGGGCAGATCAAGCGACCCTAATCCCTCAAAGTTGCGGATATCCGCGTAAAAGACAGCCATCCCGTAGAGAACCACATCCATGGGTTTTGCCACATACCCTAACTCAGGCATAGCATACTGCTGAGCGATCACATAGGGCGCGCCGATTGCATAACTCCCATACCTGGATTGAATCAATTGGGCCAAATCCCGGTTAAGATAAAGGTCATTGCGGTACTCCAGGGTTCTTTCCAGGTCATTAAAACTGTAAACACCGCTGGGGATCTTGCGCGGACAATACAGCCCGTAAGAACCTAATGCCGATAACAAAATCGCCATGACTAAGATCACGGTCATAACTCTGCGGGACCGCATAATATATATCAGTCCATAAACAATACATAAGATCAAAAAAGGGCTCATGATAAATTTATACCGCGGCCCCATCACCGATACATTCAAATACAGACCTATCCATGCCGTCACAACACTAAAGGCGATCCCCGCCACATAGTGACGCATGAGAAAAGGACGTTCCCCTTTTTTCCGGCTAAAGAATTCCCGGAAGAGAATGAGTAAAACAAAGATAGCTGCCAAAGCATAAAAACCCATGGTCCACCGGGCACCACTTAAAGGCGCCCATCCGACAAATAAACTTATGGTTCCTGCCGGCATTTGGGTCGGGCTGACAAAAGTCCGCAACAGATACAATTTGAATATGCCCCCGGCAAAAGCCGCGCCACCCCAAACAATATTTCGGAATCGATGCTTCTGCTGCGGATCAAAGAAAAAAAGAATAACACTCCACACAAAACAAACAGCGCCAAATATGCCGCCGGGGCCTTTGGCCAACGAGGCCAAAAGCGCGAACACACCGGCCATGGCGATCCGTTTGCCGCATAAATAATGAACACTCAACATCCCGAAAAATAAACACATCATTTCCATATTCATTAACTCCACCATTGTCTGGAACAAGGGCAAAGATAAAAACAGGACCGTTGTCAAAAGAGCGATACGCGGGCTGAAGACCGTTCGCAGAATATCACGGTAAAGGGCCAAAACAACCGCGCCCATAGCGAACATAAGCCCGTGATAAATAATATAAAAAACTTTGACGGAAGGAATAAGGGTTAACAGCAACGCGACAAAGCCCGGATAAATGGAAAACATATACACTTTGGGCCCCCCGCTATCCACATTTAACGCGTTCAAGAGACCTTTATAATCAAACCCATGACGGTACAACCATACGGCTTCTGTGACCGGTCCGCTTCCGGATTCACCATAACAGGGAAAGAACAAAGCCTCCCACTTAGTAATAAGCAAAAAAACAAAGATTACAATACCGAACACCAAAGCGGAAGATCGGAGAAAATATTTATTGAGTATAAGCAGAAGAAAGGCAACCGAAAAAATTTGGGTTGCCGGACCGAAGATCTTATCTTGAAGACTGCCCAAATAATAATTCAGGGAATGATTAAAGCGGGCGCCGGAAAGAATATTAAGCCACTCTGTCTGGTCCGTCCCGAATAAATGGGTAATCCCTAAAGGACTAATATATTTAACTAAGACATAGCCACCGAGGAGCAAAAGAACCGATAACCAATAAATCCGATCTTTAGTTGTCTCAGGTGTTTGCATAAAATTTTCTATCCACATTTAAAATATTTATCATACGCGACCGAAGGAAGCAGGTGCCACCGGCAGAGGATCCAAATAAGCCATCGCAGTTTCCTGATCAAATCATACGATGTCCGGTAATCCCTGAACGTCATGGGTGGAATTTTCATGATCTCATTTTCAAACGCTTCTTTCTTTAATCCCAGCCGTTTGATGCAAAGGTCAATAACCTTGGGATCCTCAATAACATATAAAGTTTTCAAGCGGTCAAGAGCGTCATCCCTGGACATCTGTCCGGAGCGGACCAGGGCAGAATAATTATAGATACGCCTGTCGATATTAAACTTTTTGCGCATGACATAGGTCATTAAACTTTGATACAGATCATCATAGTAATGCGCCCCCGGATAAACCCAATCTGTCTCCTTGGCAATGATCGCGCTGGCGTCATCACGGACGTAATTTTCATAATAAAGCAATGGAACAGTTTTGATACCTTTTATGATCGAATAATAAAACATCTCCCGGAAGGTCAGATTAAATCCCGGATCATTCGGCCGCCATGGCCGCAAAGGGACCTTCCCATAAAGCCGATGAACAGTTTTTAAATATTGACCGTCCAGATAATTCCATTCCAACGGAGCGATCCCCTCGGTGCGGAACGACTGTCCGATCACAATATGTTTCACATTCTCTTTACTGGCGACACTGTAAAGAGCGGTCGCAATCCCGATATCCGTGGGCGTCCCCAAGTCCGGAGTAGACGCACGCAAATATGCCAGACGCAAATCTTTGGACTCGCGCCAATCCGAGGTAATAGTCCGTAATTCCACTTTCAATTTCTCGGCCGCTTTTACCATATTCTCCCCGGCTGTAGGATTGCCGAACCCATCATTAAAATGCACCGCCAAAGGATTCAGGCCCCAAACCTTTTTGGCTAAATAAAGGGTATACGTACTGTCTCTGCCCCCGCTGACACCCACCAGGCAATCATAACGCGAATTCTTTCCGCTACGTTTGATGGATCGGATCAACTTCGCCTGGGCCGCTTTACCTTTGGCATTGAGCGGATACTGCTCTTCCAATTTATCATGAAGACGGCAATACGCGCATAGCCCGGCCTCGTCAAAATCATGGCCCGGGACCGTGGTATCGATCACGCATCGCACGCATCTGTGCTGTTGTTTCATGAACTTATCCTCTTGTTCAATTTAAACTGATTCTGCTTGGCGATCATATCCCCTATCGCAGTCCCCTTTTTCTGGCCCTGCGGAATCTCCACCTCAGCAATAACAAGCTCACCGGCAAATTCATTATACCGGCCCCGGGCGATGATCCCTTGGGGCCCAACCGCTAAAGAACAGCCGACCATTTTCATGCCTTCATAAGGTCCTCCGACAATAACACCGACACTTGTCGTCCCGACAACCACAAGACCGAACAACCTGGCCAAGACCGAATACGGCTCTATCCATTTCTCTCCGTAAGGGTCTTCCTCTTCGGTAGAAGCGTAACTCACGGTCCAGGAGGACGGGGAAAGGATAAGCTGGGCGCCCATGCGGGCCAAGGTATGCCCGATGGCTAATCCGTCTTTATAATTATCCGAACAGATATTGACGCCGGTCACGCCCCACGGTGTTTCCACAACGGAAAGCGCATTTCCTATCGCGTAAAATTCCTGCCCCACTTCAAGCACATTGATCTTGCGGTATTTAAGTACGATCTCCCCCTTCGGGTCGATAAGCACCGCTGTATTATAAACCTTATCCTTTGCCTTTTCGGTCAATCCCGCGCACACATAAACCGCGTTTTTCTCCGCCTCATGGCTGAGGATGTCACTGTAAGGCCCAGGCACGGGGCAGGCTTCTTCATGCGCGCTCGGATGGGTCCAGGCCAAATCCAGGCATTCGGGAAGCAGAACCACCTGACAGCCGTTTTGGGCCGCTTTTTGGATCATCGCTGTGGCGCGTTGAAGATTTCGTTCCGGTTCGCCGCCCTCAACAAGCAATTGCCCCATGCCGATCTTTATCATAGGCATTTCCATATAAATCCTTCTAATATTTACACTGTTTTACTTAAAAAATATATACCGATAAGCACAAACATCATGCCAAGAATTTTATAAAATGTAAGCGGTTCGCCCAATACGAATAAAGCCAGGATAACCAAAAAAACAAAATTCAAACCCAGCTGCGCAGGATAAGCCACCACTATGTCCATTCGGGATAATGCGATGGCAAATAAGAACGGGGCCAGAAAAAAAAGGATAACCCCGCTAACGACTAAGGGAGACCTGATCAATACGCAAAAATATCCCAGTAAATTCCGCAAAGAATCCAGTTGGATCGCACCTAACTGATTCAATTTCCATTTGAT
>JAGYNW010000207.1 GCA_018399915.1 Candidatus Omnitrophota bacterium | reverse complement strand
TAAAAGAGCCTTTATTTAAAATATCTTATAAATGAAAACGTTATTCGATAAAACAAATATCGGTTCAATCCGGATGCAAAATCGGTTTATCCGTTCAGCAACCTGGGAAGGTCTTGCCACACCCAAAGGGGAAGTAACCCCTGCCCTAATCAAATGCATGACCGCACTAGCCCAATCTTCAGTAAGCCTGATCATTAGCAGCCATGCTTATATTTCTTTGGAAGGACAGGGAAGTCCATTTCAACTTGGCATCTATGATGACGACTTGTTGGATGGTTACCTTGATCTGACCCAAGCCGTTCACGCAGAAAATTCGCAAATTATTTTGCAAATCACCCATGCCGGACATTTTGCTGAAAATACGAACACCCCAGAACCACCTTTAGCTGTTTCTGTGTTTGAAGGGCTTTCCACAAGTCCCAGACAAGAGCTAACACCTTCGCGCATCAAAAAACTGATTGAAGATTTTTCCCTTGCTGCCGGGCGAGCGAAAAAAGCCGGATTTGACGGCATTCAAATACACTCTGCCCATGGCTATTTATTAAACCAATTCTTATCTCCCGCTTTCAACAAACGCAAAGATGAGTATGGCGGAAGCCTCGAAAACAGAATGCGAATCCATTCAAAAATTTATCAAAACATCCGCGATATTGTTGGCCCTGATTTTCCGATATTAATCAAACTTAATAGCAAAGATTTTATTAAGGACGGCTTAGACATATCCGAATCCCAAATCATCGCTCAATCCTTTTCAAAAATGGGTTTTAATGCTATCGAAATAAGCGGGGGTATGGTTGCCGGCGGAAAACTTTCTCCGTCCTGCCAAAAAATCTTACAACCGCGCAAAGAGGCCTATTTTAAAAAATTCGCAGCAAAAATAAAAGAACACATAAATATTCCTCTTATCCTTGTAGGAGGGAACCGTTCCTTAGAAAATATGCAGCAAGTGCTGGATCAAGGTACAGCCGATTATTTTGCAATGAGTCGGCCGTTGATTTGTGAGCCTGACCTCATAAAGCGATGGGAAGAAAATAATAAACAAAAATCCCAATGTATATCCTGCAATTCATGCTTCCAACCCGGACGAGAAGGAAAGGGAGTATATTGTGTTGCAAAGGAGAAGAAATGAAAAGCAATAATGTAAAAGCTTTACGCCGACTCAGTTTCTTTTGTCGTTATTCAGGCTTAATTTGCCTTTTCGCAGGAATTCTGGTCATTTTCTTAGATGTCTTTAACCGCGACTGGCTTCACGCACAAATAGGATTTTTTATTTTTGTGACCGGCTACGCTAACGCTAAAATTGGCGCTAAACTTTCGAGCGTGCTTTTTGATGAAAGAAGCGAAGCGATCCAGTTCGAGACAAAATAAAAAGAAATACTTTCTTAACAGAAAACTTTTATAATTACCTAAACAAAAATAACAAAAAAGGAGAACATGGGAATGAACAAAAAAACATCAACCGGAATAGCCCCCAACATTTCTGGCTTATTATGTTATGTGTTAGGCTGGATTAGTGGCTTGGTCTTTTATTTAATTGAGAAAGACAACAAATTTGTGCGTTTTCATGCACTGCAATCAATGATCGTTTTCGGATCTCTTTTTGCAGCACAAATCGTTCTAAATATATTGATGAGCGTATTGACAGCCTTACATTTAAGCATTTTGATTCCTGTTTTTATTCTTTTGAGTACGCTTATTTTCCTAGCCAGCTTTATTCTGTGGATTATCTTGATGGTAAAAGCTTTTCAAGAAGAAAAATTCAAACTGCCTGTTGCTGGAGACCTTGCCGAAAACAATACATAATCCCGTTAGTATACTGCCTTGAGACTTGGTCTAAGAGCATAAAGTTCATGCTATGCGATTGCTTGCCTATCCCTAAGTACGCATAGATCTTTTAATCATGGAATTGTCCAATAAAATACGAAATCATCATATTATTACCAAAGAAATTTTGCAAAAAATTCCAGCTTGTATGTCAAGTTCAATTAGGGTATATTCTTATATCGCAGCTAATCTGAGAAATGTAATTCTCTCGAAAAAAGCTGGACATCTTTCACGAAAATCTAAATACAAAACGTATAATCATGACTCTCAAAAAAAGAAAATCTGACAATATTATCATTAAAAATGCTAAAGAACATAATCTCAAAGGTATAGATCTTGAGATTCCGCGTAATAAAGTCGTTGTCGTTACAGGCTTAAGCGGTTCGGGAAAATCTTCTCTGGCTTTTGACACGATCTATGCTGAAGGTCAACGTCGATATGTGGAAAGCCTTTCAGCCTATGCCCGCCAATTCCTTGAAAAACTCAAAAAACCGGATGTTGAATATATCGAAGGCTTATCCCCGACAATCTCTATTGAACAAAAAACAACTTCCCATAATCCCAGATCCACTGTTGCTACCCAAACCGAGATTAACGATTACCTTAGACTCTTATTCGCCCGGATCGGTGTGCCTTATTGCTACCAATGCGGCAAAAAAATTGAACACCAGACCACACAGGAAATTGTAAATCAACTCTTAGGATACCCAAACGAGACTAAGGCAACTATTCTGGCACCTATTATCCGGGGTAGAAAAGGAGAATACCGGAATATCGCCGATAAAGTCGCTAAAGCCGGTTTTTCCCGGTTGCGCGTTGATGGACAAATTTATGATGTTTCGGAAAAGATCAAACTCGATAAATACAAAATTCACCATATTGAAGTCGTTGTTGACAGACTCAAAATAAAAGACTCTGTTAAAAAACGGCTTACCGATTCCATAGAGACCGCACTCCATACAGGAAACGGGTTAGTGATCGTAGATTTCCACCAGTCTTTCTCGGAAAAGATATTCAGTGAAAATTATGCTTGTGTTGACTGTGGCATAAACATTGTTGAGATTGAACCACGCATCTTTTCATTCAATTCTCCATACGGGGCCTGTCCCCAGTGCAACGGATTAGGCACGAAAATGGAAATCGATCCCCAATTATTGGTCCCGGATGAAAATAAACCCTGGGTCAATGCCCTGGCACCTGCGCGCCGAGGAAGACGGCATTATCTTATGTACTACCGTGCCGTGCTTAGAGAGCTTGGGCATCTGTACAAGGTGGACCCTTATGAGCCTTTTTGTAATTTGTCCAATAAATTTAAAAAAATCATTTTCTATGGTTCACATGATATTGTATGGGGCAAACCGTTTGAAGGCGTCGCGAATTACCTTCAGAATATGTTTCAAAGGACAGATAGCGATTGGCTCAAAGATGAAATATCAAAATATTTATCCGAACTCCCTTGTCCGGCATGTAAAGGTCAACGCCTCAAAAAAGAATCCTTATCTATCAAGATCGACCAACTGAACATCTCTGCCATAACCGCCTTTTCTATCCTGGAAGCCAAAGCATTTTTCACGCAACTTAAACTATCCGAACAAGAAAAAACAATCAGTGAACCTATATTTAAAGAAATCCTGCGCCGTTTGGATTTTTGCATTAATGTGGGCCTGGGATATTTGACCCTAAACAGAAAGAGCGCTACCCTATCCGGTGGCGAAGCCGAACGAATTCGCTTAGCCACCCAGGTTGGTTCAGGCCTTGTCGGCGTTATTTATATTCTGGATGAACCCAGTATTGGACTCCATCAAAAAGATAATGAACGACTCATCAATACGCTGCATTCCCTTAGAGACTTGGGAAATACACTGATAATTGTGGAACATGATGAAGAGACTATCCGAAAGGCAGATTATGTGATCGACCTTGGTCCTTACGCGGGAGAACAAGGGGGAGAGGTTATCTTCGCCGGCAACGTTAAAGCCCTACTCAAAGATAAAAGGTCGTTGACCGGACAATATTTGAATGGAATATTGACTATTCCTACTCCTTCTGAAAGAAGAAAGATTGTCAAAAAACAACAACTGAAAATTAGCGGGGCCCAAGAACACAATTTAAAAAAGATTGATATTTCTATTCCCTTAGGCTTATTCGTATGCGTAACTGGTGTTTCCGGTTCAGGAAAATCCACCTTAGTTGATGACATTATTTATAAGGCACTCTGTCAAAAGATCAATAAATCAAAAAATAAACCTGGAAAATATAAAAAATTATCCGGATATGACCATATTGATATTGAATATTGCAGGAAAAACAGAATAAAG
>JAGYNW010000206.1 GCA_018399915.1 Candidatus Omnitrophota bacterium | reverse complement strand
CGGCATTTTCCAGATGCTTTTTCAAGACCACAGCAAACCGCTTCTCTGTTGTCCATTGCATCGAGCCTTCGTCTGTTTCAACATTAATGATCGGATTAATATCTTTAATATATTTTTCGTTAATTGCTGTTCGGATATTGTAATCAAAAATAACATCAGCAAAATAATCATCCTTATTGTAAGGCGTGCCGGTAAATCCTATATGCCGTGTGATTTCTCTGTTTTTTTTAAGGAACTGCATCCATAACCGCTCGGATCGCTCTTGCGTTTCCCTGCCTTTTTCAGAATCCGCCTCCTGATCCATTTCAAGAATTTTTCTCGTGGCGTTAAAATTTAAATGCGAATAGGCATGATGAATCTCATCGCCCAAAACCAGCACCTCATCAACTCCTTTAAAAAGGGTATCCCTGATCCCGCCTACAGAGTAAATCGCGTTAATATTTTCTATAGTGATGCTTCCGTCTTCGATCGCATCATTATTTGTCAACAGGTCAATCGCCTTGCCTTGATATTCTTTTGGCAGGCGATCATTCCATTCTTTTTTATTCAAAAAATCCTGAAATTTATCTCTTAGCCCTTCTTCAATAATGGTGGACGAAGGCCCCAAAACGAGAACACGTTTGGTAAGGTCCATGATGACCGATAAATAAGCCACAGCAAAGATGACATAAGACTTCCCTGTACCGGTTGCCATATGCACGACACCTGATATCCTGTCCGCGAGCGGTAAATGGCCAAGCATAATTTCCTCTGACCCAAACCGTTCCCGTAAATGCTCTTTTTGGGCAAAATTTTCCTTAGCCAAAGCAGCCGCGTCTTTATAACCGCCGCCCCATAAATAAATCATCACATGCTTTATCGCCTGATACTGATACTCTCTGCCGCCAGACACAGCACGAACATAATCCTCAATATCTGAAAAACGGAATTTATCGTAATTACATTTACGAACATTAATATCCAGCGTGTGCTCGGAAAGATTAAGCTTTTCTACGGTCTTGATTCTTCTTGTCTTAGCCATAATTAATCCAACTCAAATGGTTTTGATTCATTGCCATGTTTATCAATCGCGATGAGCCCGACACCTTTGGTCAAGCCACCGATCTTGACCATGCCATCCTCGCCGATTTCTTTAGCAAATACCGTCACATCCATATCAAATGGTTTGCCCTGCTCATAATCAAGATCAAGTAAAAGCATGGCTATCCCTGAAAAGCCATCGAACCTCTCGCCTTCTTTGTTGAGAATTTTGGTATCAAATTTTGTTATTTGAAACCCGCCTTTTACGCGTTTTGCCTTTAACACAACATCGTCATTAAAATAAAAGGCGGTAGAAGTGATCAGGTTGTTCACATTATCCTGAGAGCTCGGCTGTTCCGTAAGTTCAAAGTTGCGGGATATGTCCTCGAGAACCTTATACGGAAACGTCAGCATCTGAAAATGGACGTCCTTGCCGTCCGGGTTCTTCAAGACAGTATCGCCGACATTGGCACAAGATTCAGGCGTAATGATAAAATAATCACCCTTTAGTCTGCCCCCGGATTGCGCAATGATTCCGCGCAAATATTCTTCGTCAATCTTGACTTCTTTTAAGAACTGATCATCCCACACTGGATAAACTTCAACAGGATCGCCATCTTTAAGCGCGTAAATATTGGCTAATTTGTATTTTTTGACCTTGTCGTCATCACGCGAAAGCTGGAATAATCCCAACACGAAATCAATATATGTTTCCTTGTGTTTACGCAGATCCATTACATGAGAAAAATCGTAGGCACCCGCCGATACTATACAAAACGGTTTAGGCAATTTTTTATACGGATCGCCTTTTTTGACAATGACCTTACCTGATTTGTCTGTTTCATCCATCAACGCCTTTGACTCGCCAATACGGAGCATGCGTCTTTGCATGGTGTAAATAGAATGCTTGCCAAAGTCGCAGGCAATCCAACGGCGACCAAGTTTTTCTGCAACTGCGGCTACTGTACCAGAGCCTGCAAAACAATCCATAATAATATCTTCTGCCTGTGAAGAAACACGAATAATTCGTTCTATTAACTCTTCTGGTTTTTGAGTGGGATATAATCGCCCTTTTGAAGTTGCAATCATCCCAATATCAGCCCACCAATCTTTAACATTAACAAGGGTATAAGGACCTTTGCTGTCATTGTCGTCATATAAAGTGACATTTTTATTGCCCGTGCTATAGCCTATGCCCATATATGATTTCTCTTTTAGAGTTTCAAAATATGGATTTGCCGATTTTGAATATCTAAGAATTAAATCGTGCTTACTCGCAAAGCTTCCGGATCCTGCCCCTCCTGATTTATAGCACCAAACAATTTCATTTTGAAAATTCTCTTTACCAAAAATTTCATCCATAATAACTTTTATATAATGACTCATTTTTTGATCAAGGTGCACGTAAATAGTCCCATCATCTGTCAGTAATTCTTTTAGGTATGTTAATCTCTCCTTCATGCTCTCAATAAACTCTGAAGTTGCCACTTTATCGCTATAACTTCTCTCGCCATCATTTCCCCTAAATTCGCTTTTAGTTGCGAATGGTGGATCTATATAGATCAGCCTAACCTTATCCTTAACCTTGTTTTTAATAAGCGGGTCAATATTTCTATAGCAAGTTTTCAAAAATTGTAGATTATCTCCCTGCACAATAAGGTTTATCCATCCGCCATTTTTGATATCACCAAAGCAACGCACGTTTTGAAGCGGCGCGGCGCCTATACCAGCTCCCGCTTCTGCCAGAATCGTTGCCTTGGAGCGCTTCCCGGAGTATTCCAGAGTAGGAATCTTAGCTCTATCAAGCGCCTGCACGTCAAACTTCTCAGCCGTGCCGGGAAAAAGCTTTGGCAACAAATCCGGTGACGGCTCAACGCCTTTATTCAGAGCCTCAATCAGCTTAATCTTGTCATTGGGGGTTAAATTATTTTTTGGCATAATTTGTAAGTTTCTCCTGTAATAGACTGTTTAAGACATCAGCCTCGGTTTCACCTTGAGTCCTCGGCCGTAGATTAAACTTGTTTATACGCAAGAAAGGGTATCCATAACTTTCCAGCTCTAACTGGCGCGCGGTATCATAATCCAGATAACTTTGCGAAAAATTCAAGCTATTGACTTCATGCGGATCCTTAAAATGAAACTCCAGCCCGTCGTACTCTAAAATAAGCGTCGCTTCTTTACCGCCTTGAGCATAGGTCAAGAGAAAGTCCGTGCGATATTTTGGGATATAAACCTTGTACTCCGCTGAAATATACTTCCCGATATCAAACTGCGGAATGATTTTTATATATTCCCTGTGCTCTTTTACAAATTTAGTCTCTAAAAGCAGGGAATATAATTTCTTTTCCATTGGCGAGCCGAACACGGATTCATCTTCCACAAAAAAGTCGTTTTTCTTATTGGATTCCAGGACCGCGTAATAATGTTTAAGAGCAGCTCCGAGGCGGGTATTGCTGAATTGTTCAATAGGCTGGCTACAAACAAATACCATGGTATCTTTAGCGCGACTAAATCCGACATTGAGCCGTTGCATTTTAAGGCTCCGAATAGTATCTGCCGTTCCGCCAACAACCGGATATATGCTGGCCAAATTGGCATTTTTTAAATTCTGGTCTTCCACGAAAGAATAATACACGATATCGCGCTCTTCGCCTTGCACATCCCCGACGAACCAGATAACAAGTTTATGGTCACGCCTAAGCGCCGCCACATTAAATTTTTCATTGATTGATTGTTCCATCCGCGCCTGCTGTTCCTTGAATGATGTAATGATCCCAAGAGTTCCCTTAAACCCGTCATCTAACCGGCTTTTTATATCATTACAAATAGCCTCAATCTCATCAAGATTGGTGTTAGGCCCGGCGAGCCCCTGTGTTGAAACAGAAACAAACTGCAATACTTCTCCAATGGGTTTTGTACGTATACGGTTAACAACGAGCTCCATCTGCGCTTCTTTATAAAAGAAATCGTTTGAGTATCCGATAATTTCTGGGAAGCTACGAAAATGCTCTTTAAGTGAGGTCGTATAATTTGCAATCGCCTTTGCGAACGTCAGAGTGGATGTGCGGATATTAAAAGTCTTGAGCCAAAGAACTGTCCCATCCTGAGGTTTAAGTAAAACATCGCTTTCCTGCTCATCAGCAGAAAC
>JAGYNW010000205.1 GCA_018399915.1 Candidatus Omnitrophota bacterium | reverse complement strand
TCGCTAATACGAGTTTTGAACAGGCCAAGAAGAGCTTAGACTTATTCGAAAGCCGTTATCGAAACGCGTTGGTAACAAGTATTGAACTTTTGGACGCGCAAAAGGCGTTCTCGCAGGCGCAGGTAAATTACGCTTTATCGATGCTTGACATGCGTCTTGCCAAAGCGGAAATAGAAAAGATAGCAGGGAAGGGTTATGACATTAAGTGATATTTCCATAAAAAGACCGGTCGGTGTTTTGGTGCTTACGTTAATGGTAGTTGTGCTTGGCGTTTTCTTTTTGAAGGGGCTTGCGGTAGACCTTCTTCCGCGGATCACCTATCCCATGGTGCGTATCGTTATTGATTGGAAGGGTGCCAGCCCCGAAGAAATAGAGGAAAACATATTAAAGAAGGTCGAGGGAAGCGTTGCCACAACCGAGGATGCCATTCAGGTCATCTCTTCCGCCATAGAAAGTAACGCGTCCATAGAAGTTTATTTTGAATTCGGTAAGGATATGGATGTGGCGCTTGCCGATACCCGGGCAAAGCTTGATTTGGTAAGGAATGAACTGCCTCCGGACGCGGATGAGCCGAAGATTTACAAAGCGGATCCTTCTCAACTTCCTATCCTTGATATTGCGCTTTCCTCAGAGACTAAAGACGAGCGCGCTTTGCGGGACTGGGCAGAGAACGATTTAAGTAATTATTTTCTCGGAATTCCCGGATTGGGCGCGGTAGTCACTTCAGGCGGGCGCGTGCGGGAAATTCAGATTGTGTTCGATCAGGAGAAAGTCCAGAGGTATGAGCTTTCAACCGCAAAGATATTAAACCTTTTACGGTTAGAGAACGTCGAGCTTCCCGCGGGGAGGATTTCCGACACAAAGAAAGAATACAGCGTGCGTCTTTTAGCGAAGTTTGAAGATGCTTCTGACGTTGGGAATGTTATTATCGCTAATCGCGAGGGGCGGTTTATTAAAATTAAGGATGTCGCCGAGGTAGCTGATTCTTACGAGGAACAGAGGATCATCACGCGTTTTAACGGCAAACCATGCGTTACGATGAGCTTCTTAAAACAGCCTAATGCCAATACTGTCGAGGTTGTTTCTAAAATTAACAAACGCGCCAAAGAATTAATAGAAAAGAAAGTCATTCCCGAAGACGTCAATTACGCCGTAGCTTCCAGTCAGGCGTACTATATAGAAAATTCTATTAAGAATGTTGGTTCATCGGCGGTTATTGGCGGTATTTTGGCGATGTTAACCATATGGTTTTTTCTGCACAATATAAAACGAACTCTTGTTATTGCCGTGGCTATACCGGTAAGCATTTTAGGCACGTTTATCCTTATGGGGCTTTCAGATGTTACCTTGAATATTTTCTCGCTTGGCGGGCTTGTGTTGGCTGTGGGAATGCTTGTGGATAATTCTATTGTAATGCTTGAAAATATCACGCGCCACCAGAGCGATGCGGTGAATCCGTTGGAAGCGGCTCATATCGGTAGCAAAGAGGTAACCAGCGCGCTTATTGCCTCCACACTGACAAATCTCGCGGCTATTGTTCCGTTCTTTTTTATCACGGGGATAGCTTCACTGCTGTTCCGGGATATGGTTGTGACAGTAACTGTGGCGTTTATTATTTCATTATCAGTAAGCTTGACGGTTGTGCCGTGTTTATCCGCGCATTTATTCAAAAATAAGAAAGAGGCCGGAGACGATAACTTTGCTAAGAAAGTTATAGGCAAAGGCACCGAGGCGTATAAAAGTGTACTTAAAGGGGTGCTACGGCACAGGGGCATAGTGATAATGGGTATTATTATCCTATTTATAGCGAGTCTTTTTTTAGTAAGAAGCCTGGGCAGGGAATTCTTACCGCAGATTGATGACGGCAAGATAATAATCAAAGTTAAGCTACCGGTTGGCTCGGCACTAGAAAAAACGGACGTGGTTGTCAAAAAACTCGAAGACATGGTCAATGCCTTGCCCGGCGTTCACAAGGTTTCGTCCATGGTGGGCGGGTATTGGCAAAAAAGAAACGTTTATGAGAAAACGAATGAGTCTGATATCGCGGTTGAGCTTGTCGAGAAATCAAAGCGCCAGCTTCCTACCTCGACCGTCATTAAAAAACTGCAACAACAATTGAAAGAAAATCCTTTCAAAGGGGCGAAAATTAAAGTAATGCGCACGCCTCTGCGCGGGATCAAGAAGACATCCACGTCCGACATCGATATTCGTATAAGAGGATATAACTTGGATAACCTTTTTGAGATAGCTAAAGATATTCAGGACAGGATAAAAGACGTGGAAGGATTAGGGAATCTGGATATCTCGGTTGATTTTTCGAGGCCGGAAATACATATTTTTGTAGACAGGGAAAAATTGAATGACTTTAACCTTACCGCCAGAGATCTGTCGGATGTTGTGATGACCTCTGTTGACGGTTTGGTGAGTACGCAATTTACGGATAAGGAACGAAATGTCGATTATGATATACGGGTGCTAGCTGACCCGCTTATCGTCAGCAACAAAGAGGCCGTTGAAAACTCCCTGATCTTTCCTCCCACCGGTGTTGAGGTTAAACTTAAAGAGGTAGCAAACGTTGAAATATCCGAAGGGCCTGTGCAGATTGATAGGGAAGATCAAGTGCGCTTGATCGGTGTTACCGGAGACGCAGTCGGTAGAAATGTCGGAAAAATCACCGATGAAATAAAGAAACGGTTGAACACGATTACTTTGCCCGCTGGATATTATTTGGAATACGGCGGTGAGGAAGAATCGGCAAAGGAATCAAACGCCCAGTTGATCATAGTTATCGCTCTGGCAGTTTTTCTTTTGTTCGTGGTTATGGCGGTTCAGTACGACTCATTGATCGATCCGGTGATTATTATGGTTACCTTACCGCTGGCGTTGATTGGCGCGTTTCTTTTGCTGACTATCACACGAACACCTTTTGGGGCGACAGTTTTTCTCGGGCTTATTTTACTGGTAGGGATTGTTGTGAACAACGCTATTGTGCTGGTTGAATATATAAACAATCTACGAAAGGAAAGACGGCTCTCTGTCTATGATGCCGTGATTGAAGGCGCGTCGCTTAGAGTTCGACCTATTCTAATGACAAGCATTACGACAATTATCGGGTTATCGCCTCTTGTTTTCGGTTGGGGTGAAGGGTTGGAGATGTTACGCCCTTTAGCGATAACGGTTGTGGGCGGATTAGGAGGTTCGATGTTGTTGACACTGTTTGTGATTCCGTGTGTTTATACGATTTTTCATAAGGCAAGAATGTCATGGGAAATAGAATGATCAGATTTGAAAATGTTAGTTTAAACTATGAGGATAAAAGAATCTTTAACGAATTTTCGTTTGAGATCGCAAAAGGCGAAAAGATTGTCCTTTTGGGTAAATCCGGCCTTGGCAAGTCCTCTCTTTTTGGCCTTATTCTCGGGTTTATTCAGCCTCAAAGCGGGGAAGTGTTTTTCGATGGGGCACCTGTTGATGAACACTCGATCTGGCAGGTTAGGCAAAAAGTAGCGTTTGTCGATCAGGATGTCAGCATCGGGGATTATAAAGTGTCGAAGTGGCTTTCTTTTGTTGCCGGGATAAAAGCGAATCATTCTCTGAATTTCGGCGAGAAAAGAATGGGCGAATTAATGGATTTTTTTGAATTAAGCCGTGATCTGCTTGCTAAAGACATTTCTGACCTCTCAGGCGGGGAAAGGCAGAGGGTAGCTATAATAGTTTCGCTTTTATTGAAGCGGGATGTGTTCCTTTTGGATGAGGTGACATCAGCTTTGGATAAGAATCTCAAGAAAAAGGCCGCTGATTTTTTTATAGAGCGAAAGGATTGGACTGTTGTCAGCATCTCGCATGATGCTGTATGGCTGGATAATCCTAATGTGAAAGTTTTTGATCTGGAGAAAAAAGCGTGGAAACAATAGATATTTCCATATATTCACTGTTATTGGCATTCTTATTGCTTGCTGTTCCGGTTATTTTAAGCCGGATCTACGGGCTTGATCTTATTAAACCGCTTTTGACTTCCGCGGGCAGGATGACGGTTCAGCTTGTTCTTATCGGCATTTTCTTGAAATATCTGTTTTTATGGAACAACGCCTATATCAATCTATCATGGCTTATTGTGATGATTTTAGTCGCGGTTTTCTCGGCCATTCGAGGGTCGTCGATGAAGCAGG
>JAGYNW010000204.1 GCA_018399915.1 Candidatus Omnitrophota bacterium | reverse complement strand
GCCTTTTTAAAGAATCCACTAAAGCATACAATCTTTTTTTATCGGAAATTTTCTTAACCAAACTTTCCATCTTCGGAATGATCATTTCATTATTTTCGCTGAATTTCATGCCCTTAAAATACAGATTGTAAGCCCTTAAAAAATCCCCTTTGATCTCATAAATGGCGGCAAGGCCAAAGTAACTCTCCGCGCATGGCTTTCGTCTTTTTATGGAAGACTTTTGGGCTTGTTTAAAATATCTTAATGCCGCATCATACTCCGCACGATTAAAATAATATAAACCGATTTCATTAAAGGCTTGATACGCCAACAAGTCCTGACTAGCGGCTAAGCGAAAATATTTTAATGCTTGCGTTCTATTATCCCGGCCTTTATAAAGAGACCCCGCTAAGTAATAGGCTTTAGCATTTTGAGGATTATAATGGATCGCTCTTTTGGCCAGCTTTATCGATCTTTCGATTTCACCTTTTTTTCTCAAGTCTGAACTTATATCCAACAAAAGAGAACTATATCGGGAGCTCTTGATATTTCTAATTCCTAAAGCATGCGCAGCAAGCAACACCCCGGTCAAGATATAAAGATATTTCCTGGAGACCTTGAACACAGATTAAAATATCCTTCCTTTTACGCAGCCATTTCCTTCCCGGAAATATTAAAAATGGAAAAAATAAGGCCCATGGTTACCCACATCAGACTCGCCAATTGCACAGAATAAAAAGTGGTATCCCAAAAAGCATGAAACACGAAGGCGGCAAACCCGACCAAAAAACCAATGAAAAGCACGCGCAGAGAATTTTCCCTGATTTTCCGTATCGAACGCGTCGCATTTCTAAAAAAAACAAACAACATCCCTATAAACGCTAAAAAACCAAATATCCCTACTTCCGCGAGCATTTGCAAATAACAATTATGCGGATACCCTCCCCAATCAATTTCATATTGGCTTCTGACAAAAGAATAAGCATTCAACCCTGTTCCCCACACAGGATAATCCTTTATAAGCGCAAAAGCTCCCTCCCAATATAACAACCTGTTGTTGTTCACAATAAAGTGGTGAAAACTATTCAAATCATTACGGTTTTGCATCATGCCGGGGCCGAACAATACAATAAAAAGCAAGAGAAAAACCATGGCCAAAAGTAATCTTTTCCGGCTTTTTATACTCACCAAAAACAAACTGAGTGCGAATGAAAGCCAGGCGCCACGGGAATAGGTTAATCCCAGGCAGGCTAATGATAAAAGAAACACACAAAGAATAACAATTTTCGTAATCGGTGAGCTAAAAAAAGCAAAGCCTGATCGTTCTTTCGATATCTGTTCTTTTAACCCATTTAATATGAAAACAGATAAGCAGAATAAAACAGGCGTGACGATCAACAAATATGACCCGAAATCATTGGCCTGCCTCAACGAAGATGACACCTGCCCCTCAAAAAGACGTCCATGGATGAACCCTTTTCCCCCATAATATTGGAATAGTCCATTCGTACAAATCAAAGTGACTGACGCAAAAAAGGCAAAAAGAAAGATCTTTAATCTTTTTTTCGTATTAATACATTCTATAAAGGTAAAATAGATAAACGCGTTTTGTAATGTTTTGCCGAAAAAACCACTCACGCTTAAAGAAAAATTTTGGCTAAAGATGACCGAAACAACACTAAAAAAAAGCACAAGGGCGATAGGCCCATTCAACCAATTCTCTATAGGCTTCAAGTGCTTCAAGAAAACCCAAGCTTTTTTATGAACCGGCAAACCTTTCCAATCGAAATCTGAAGACTTTATTTTACTAATAAAGATTGCTATCCTCTTAATAAAATACGCGACCAATGCCAGGTTAATAAATGTTTCAGATAAGGCTATCGATATGGGAATAAAATAAATCAAGGCAAAAAAACAAAAAGCCATAAATTTATCACATTTTTCAACAAATCCAGTTTTCACAACCATACAACCCCGATTCCTCTGTCATTAATCCTTTTTTATCTTTTGCTTATACCACTGGATCGTTTTTTTCAGGCCCTGTTCCAATTTCATCCCTGCCTTAAACCCGAACTTTTTCACAGCTAAGCTCGTATCCAGACACCTGCGCGGTTGGCCATCCGGCTTGGTTTTATCAAAAATGATATTCCCTTTAAACCCCGTCAATCGCGCAACCAGGAAAACAAGCTCTTTGATTGAAATCTCTATTCCGGATCCAAGGTTAACAGCGTCCGGCTCATTATATTTTTCAGCGGCAAGAACAATCCCTCTGGCCGCATCATCAACATAAAGAAATTCACGAGTGGCTTTGCCTGTGCCCCAAACAGAAATAGAGGTTTCCCCCTTGCTTTTGGCATCAATGCATTTTTTGATCAGAGCCGGAATAACATGGGATGTTTCAGGTGAAAAATTATCCCCGGGGCCGTATAAATTGACAGGCAACAGGTAAATCGAATTGAATCCATATTGCTGTCTATACGCTTGGGATTGCACTAATAACATTTTTTTTGCCAAACCGTACGGGGCATTGGTTTCTTCCGGATATCCATTCCAAAGGTCTTTTTCCTGAAAAGGCACTTTCGTAAACTTGGGATACGCGCATATGGTGCCCACCGCGACAAACTTCTCCAGACCACGCAACCGCGATTGTTCAATGAGCTGCACTCCCATCATAAGATTGTCATAAAAATATTTTCCCGGGTATTTTCTATTGGCGCCGATTCCGCCGACAACCGCGGCTAAATGCAAAACAATGTCGGGATCCGCGTCTTTTAATAATCTTTTGACTGCGGAATTCTTGGTCAGATCATACTGCTTGCTTCTGGGAACCATAATATTAAGGCAACCCTTTTTCTCCAATTCCGCAACCACTGCCCGCCCCAAAAAACCCGCGCCTCCTGTCACAACGACTTTTTTATTTTCCCAAAATTTCATTATTATCTTCTCCCCTTAGTGCCATAGATCTGTTTTTCCACACAGGCCATATCCGCGTCCACCATCATTCGTACCAACTGTTTAAAATCGGTTTTCGGCTCCCAATGCAATATTTTTTTTGCTTTACGGCTATCCCCCAGCAAACAATCCACTTCTGTCGGACGAAAATAGCGTTGATCGATTTTTACATACTTTTCCCAATCCAAACCCACATAACCAAAGGCCTCAATAAGAAAGTCTTTAACCGAATACGTTTGTCCGGTCGCGATCACATAATCATCGGGCTTATCTTGTTGCAACATCAACCACATCGCCTCAACGTAATCACCGGCGAATCCCCAGTCCCTTTTCGATTCCAGATTCCCCAAAAAAAGATCTTTCTGCACACCATGCTTGATCCTGGCTAAGGCCATTGTGATCTTACGGGTGACAAATGTCTCGCCCCGGCGCGGAGATTCATGATTAAAAAGGATCCCGTTGCAGGCAAAAATATCATAAGCCTCCCGGTAATTTACAGCCATCCAATAGGCATAAACCTTTGCGGCCGCATAAGGACTTCGGGGATAAAAAGGCGTTCTTTCATTTTGGGGCGGCGCGGAATTCCCGAACATCTCGGAACTGGATGCCTGATAATATTTTGACATAACCCCTGAATCCCTGATGGCCTCTAAAATCCGGGTGGCACCTAATCCAACAATTTCAGCCGTATATTCGGGGATATCAAAACTGACCCTGACATGACTTTGCGCGGCCAGATTATAAATCTCATCCGGCTTTAAAGTTTTGATAATCTGGTTGAGAGAACTGGCATCATTCAGATCTCCGTAAACCAGTCTTAATTTTACATCACTTTCATGGGGATCCTGATAAAGATGGTCGATCCTGTCCGTATTAAATGAACTCGATCGCCTGACCAAACCATAGACTTCATAGTCTTTTGCCAATAAAAATTCGGTTAAATAAGAACCGTCTTGTCCGGTTATGCCTGTTATGAGCGCTCTTTTTCGTTTTGCCATATCAATATCTCCTTAAAAAACATCATCTATCCATTAACCTGATTCTCTGATAGCCTAAAAATAACAACATAGAGTCCTATCATATACCATAAAAACGCGGATAATTGCAAAGAATATAAATTATTATCCACAAAACAATGCGTCAAAAAAGCAATAATCCCGGCTAAAATACCTAAATTAAAAATACTTAGATGGTCTTTATCAAAAACAAAATATTTCCATTTGCTGAAAAAAGCCAACA
>JAGYNW010000203.1 GCA_018399915.1 Candidatus Omnitrophota bacterium | reverse complement strand
AAGACCTATACACTGATCCTGGATAAGATGGAGGACCTTATCGCCGCCGGTAATAACAAAGATACAGACAAAGCCTTTGCCATCGCCCAAGACTTGCAATCCACAGTAAACAGAGTTAACCTTGATTTTATATCACAGGATATTGTCAACCTGATCCGGGAATCACAAAGCGGGACTGACCGGATTAAAAAAATCGTCCAGGACTTGCGGAGTTTCGCGCGCAAGGATGAAGGTCAAATGGAACTTAATAATGTGCAGGATATTCTGGAAAGTATTATCAATATTGTCTGGAACGAGATCAAATTCAAAGCAGATCTCAAAAAGGACTACGGTATTATTCCCCTGGTTAAATGTAATGCCCAGAAATTAGGGCAGGTATTCATTAATATTTTAGTCAATGCCGCCCATTCCATTAAAGACAAAGGGACCATCACGATTAAAACCTATACAGAAGAAAAATTCGCTGTCATCGAGATCCAGGATACAGGTTGCGGGATCCCGGACACGCACCTGAAAAGAATCTTTGATCCTTTCTTTACCACCAAAGAGATCGGTGTAGGCACGGGTTTGGGACTCAGCGTCAGCCATCAGATCATCCGTGAGCATAATGGCCATATCATCGTGAAATCCGCATTGAATCAAGGTACGACTTTCAAAATCAAGCTGCCTGTTTAAGACGTATTTAATGGCTGCGCGCCATATTCACAAACCGCCATAAGTTCCCCTTGCCATGAACGAGCAATGCCTATATAATTTCAAACAGTTTAACAACGCAAAGGCGCCTGATTGACCCAAGAAATAACAAATCATGATCGATTTTCAAAATATTGACCTGACGTTTAATACAAAAAAAATATTCGACCAATTTTCCTTAAGCATTGCAACCGGAGAGAAGGCAGTTGTCCTAGGGAAATCCGGGCTTGGAAAATCCTCCCTTTTCCATCTACTTTTAGGGTTTATCCGTCCGCAAGCCGGAGAGATCCGCATCGATAATGTACCCATCAATGAAGAGACGGTATGGCCTTTGCGGCAAAGGATTGCTTATGTGGATCAAGACACGAACATCGGAGCGGGGCAAGTCCTTAACCGCATCCGCGCAATCTTCGCGTTCAAAGCGAATATGACCGGTAAATTTTCCCTGAAGGAACTTGAAGAACTTTTTGATTATTTTGAACTCACCCGCGAGGATCTTACCAAAGATATCGAAGACCTTTCCGGAGGCGAAAAGCAAAGAGTAGCGTTGATCATCGCAATCCTCTTAAAAAGGGATATCTTTCTCCTGGATGAGATTACCTCCGGTCTCGATACACCGCTTAAAGAAAAAGTCGTTAATTTCTTTATTGAAAAAAAATCGTGCACCGTTATCGTTATCTCGCATGACACGGTATGGATGAACCATCCGCAAATAAAAATCTTTGATCTTAAGGAACGTGCATGGAAACCGTAGATATTCCGATTTTATCGCTATTGATCGCCTTTATCCTGTTTGCAATCCCTTTATCCCTGAGCCGGATTTTTCATATCGGGTTAGGGAAAGATTTGTTATATGCCACCTTGCGCATGACCATTCAACTCATTTTGATCGGGGTCTTTCTTAAATATCTTTTTGTCTGGAACAATACCTTACTCAATATCGCCTGGCTAGCCATCATGATCCTGGTCGCGGTATTTAGCGCGGTACGCAGTGCTTCGATGAAAGTCGGCAAAGTACTTTTACCGGCATACATTTCATTCTTCACGTCCACGTTCTTGATCGTCTTATTTTTAAATATGGTCGTGATCCGTCTTGATTATGTTTTTGATGCCCGTTACCTCATCGTGTTAGGTGGCATGCTATTGGGGAATTCCTTGCGGGGCAATATCATCGGCATCTCTGCTTTTTACAAAAACATAAAAAAAGACACCAAGAAATTCCTGTACACATTATCTTTAGGCGCAACGTTTTCGGAAACAATTATGCCATACCTCAGAGAAAGCGTTCATCTGGCGCTCAAACCAACCCTGGCCTCTATGGCAACCATGGGCATTGTGGCCTTGCCGGGAATGATGACCGGCGTCATCCTCGGGGGTACTTCTCCGGAGGTGGCCATCAAATACCAGATCATGATCATGATCGGCATCGTGGTCAGCACAATTTGCAGTGTCTTTTTTACGATCTTTTTAACCTTAAGAAGTTGTTTTACCCGGATGGGAACACTCAAGACCGATATTTTTATTTAAAACAAACCCTGCACATCTATGTCACGGCAGCGAAGGGAATCCTTGAAATAGTCTGAACTCATAAGACTTACTGACCCGTTGAATGATCATGCAAATTACCGAAACAACTGAAATGGCATCCCTCAAACAAATCAGCATGCTTGCCTCGCGGATCTGGCCGCAGCACTACACGCCCCTGATCGGAGAAGCCCAAGTTGATTATATGCTGGATAAATTTCAATCCCTTCCAGCGATTTGCAGACAAATCGAGCAAGGCTATCACTATTTCCTTATTAGAGATACAGATCAAGCCCCTCTTGGATATTTTGCTTTTATTCTCAAACCGGAGGAACTGTTCCTGAGTAAGATTTATCTCCTTGCGCAACACAGAGGGAAGGGCTATGGCCGCAAAACATTGCTTTGGATAGAAAGCCAGGCCCGCAAAATGCGAAAAAAAAGGATCGTCCTTACAGTAAATAAGAATAATTCCTCATCCATTAAGTTTTATGAACATTGCGGATTTGTCAATGCCGGTGCCCGCATTCAGGATATCGGTAACGGTTTTATTATGGATGATTATCAGATGGGCAAGTACGTTCACAAAACCAATGCGCGCACAAAATAATGTGCGATCATTCCGGCTTTACTCAAGAGAATTATGAAATCACGGAAATGCATTTCTCTGTTGCCTCGTCAGGATTTATAGGATATAAAAATAGTACACGCGCAAACCATTTGCCTGGAGAAAATATTTATGCCCCTTAAAAAAAAGTACTTATCCGCTTTGAGGCACGTAATGTCCCACTGTCCGCGGTTACTTTTTCTTGTTTACTTTCTTTTTGCTTTTGACGTCACATCCACCCGGGCCGAAAAGATAGAACTAAAGAACGGAACGGTTTTTCATGGAGAAATCCTTTCCCAGGAACTCGGGTCCTTAAAAATTAAATCCGCGTTAAAAGAAGTAACAACCTACTACTTGTTTGAGATCAAATCCATTAATGGCAAAGCACCTTCCATGGATGATCCGTTTTATCCTTTACTATATAAAGAAGACGCCAAACCCGTTCACGCAAAAAAGATTTACTTTCAGGATAATGACCTGTTCTCGATGACGCTTCCGTCAAGTTATCAATGGCTTGAACTTCCGCAGCAAATAATGATTTCCGCTCCCTCAAACCAGTCTTTACTGACTCTGAATTTTATCCCGCTTTCGGATGAAGACCTTTCTTTTAAACAAAAAGAGCAAATTATTCAAAATGACATGGAAAACTGGCGGCAGACAATCCGACAGCAAAACCAAGAGGGGGATATTACAGCCAGCACCGCTACCTTCGCGGGGATTGAAACCCTACGTCTGGATTCTTCTGGCGTTTATAAAAAACAGCCGCAATATTCCTCTTTCATGGCGTTTTTCCAGAATCAGTATTATTTTACCATTACCATACAATGCCCATCAGAAAATCAGCGAGACCTTTTGTCTAATATTTTGCAGACACTCAACTTCAGGCTTTCCGGGATCAGAGAACATTTAGAGAAAGGCAAAGAGTGTTTTCAGCTGGGACAATTTGATCTGGCGCAGAGGCTATTTACAAAAGTGCTCACAATTGATCCTGACCATCTGGAAGCGAATTATTTTATGGCTAGTACCTTGTTTGAAAAAGGGTCCCGCGGCCCGCTGCATGAAAAAGATCTCCATGCATCCAAAAATTATTATCTTAAAACATTGCAACTTGATCAGGGCCATACCGGCGCGCTCAAAGGATTAGGGCGTTATTATACAAAAACGCAACAATATGAACCCGCGAATATCTATTTTGAAAAATTCCAGGAAATCCAATCTGAAGACGAGGAAGTAATGCTTCAGCTTGCCCTTAATTACACAATCCTGAATGCACATGAAAAAGCCATACCCTTTTTTGAAAAATGTTTACAACGTAAACCCAATGACCCTGAATTGTATTTACACCTGGCTCTGACGCACGCGAAAT
>JAGYNW010000202.1 GCA_018399915.1 Candidatus Omnitrophota bacterium | reverse complement strand
CGGCCGCAGATATTTGTGTCCCTTTTATGACCGTGCCTATATACCGGGAACAAGCCTGTTTATCTTCAATGGAAATATCACAGGCCTCCGCAGGAAAGGCAATCTCTTTATTTTTGACCTGGCTAGGTTCCCTATTGAGAATCGCAGAAACCTCTCTGGTGATTCCGATCATATTCAAACAATCCGGGCGGTTAGGCGTGACCTCTATTTCCAGGACAGGGTCCCCGTTGACAATCTCAATGTTTTCCACTTCCAGTCCAGCCATTGTTAATTTGTATGCCAATTCTTCCGCTGTCAGATCAACAGGAATATAGTCTTTTAACCATTGAAAACTTATTTTCATACCTTTTTCCTTACGTCTAAAATTGATTCAAAAAACGGTTATCATTATCAAAAAATATCCGAATATCATGAATGCCATATTTAAGCATGGCTATCCGTTCAACTCCCAGCCCAAAAGCTAATCCTGTATATTTTCCTCTTTTATATCCTACGGCCTCAAACACTTGGGGATGCACCATACCGCAGCCCATGATCTCTAACCAGCCATTCTTGCCGCAGACGGAACACCCTTTCCCCTTGCAAATATAACAAGAAATATCTACTTCTGCGGAAGGCTCCGTAAAAGGGAAAAAATGTGGACGAAAACGCATCTTAATATCCTGACCGAAAAGCTTCTGACAAAACACCTGCAACAAGCCTTTGAGGTCGGAAAATTTAATATCTTTGTCGACCAAAAGCCCTTCAATTTGATGGAACATAAAAGAATGACTGGCGTCAACCGCGTCCGGCCGGTAAACCTTACCGGGGACAACAACCGCCAGAGGCGGCTCATAGGCCTTCATCACGCGAATTTGCACCGGGGAGGTTTGACTTCGCAAAAGAAGGTTACGCCCTTGAGCGCTTTTATCCTGCGCATCGACATAAAAAGTATCGAAGCCGTCCCGCGAAGGATGGTCGCCAGGAATATTTAAAGCGTCAAAATTATTAAATTCCGTTTCGATCTCAGGCCCTTCCTGGACAACAAAACCCAAGGCCTCAAAAATCGCACAAATATCATTAACGGTTTGCGTTAATATATGCGCATGGCCTAGCTCTGGAGCTACGCCCGGCATGGTGACATCCACAGACACCCTTTTTTGATTCTTTTCCTGCTTTTGGATCAAGGCCTTTTTCTCGTTAAAAAAAGAAGTGATCGCTTTCTTTATCTCATTGCTTTTTTTCCCGATGATCGGCTTTTGCTCTTGTGTCGCCTTGGCCAGGGAGGCATACATCTGGGCAACGAGACCCTTTTTTCCCAAATATTTAACGCGGAACTGTTCTAAACTAGCCGCATTTTTTATATTCTCCTTGTCCTTTTCGATCTCTTGAAGAATTTGCTGATAATCCCAATCCATTAAAAAAATCCTTTATATCAAATTAAAAATTATTTTTGAATTATAACATCTATCCCTTATTTTTCAAAGACAAATACTGGCTCCCTCTTTTGTAACCAACCGCTTTTTGTTTCTCACCAAACAGGCCGAGAATAAACTCTCCCCCAAAGCCCCCTTCTTCAAAACAAGCGTGGTTTATCAGGCCGGCTCTGGATTCCTTTTTCTCTTATCTGCCGCAAGGCTCCTTGGCCTGCTGATAAAGGCAGGTTTTTCCCTAAAGAATAAGGGCCCAATTCCTTGGGCCCTCGTGCTTTACGGCATTTATTTATTCTTTATTGTTGGGCTAACTTCACGATCTTTTTAAATGCCCCGGGTGAACTTATCGCTAATTCGGACAGGACCTTTCTGTTGATAGTAACATTGGATTTTTTCAATCCATTGATGAAGCGGCTGTATTTGATCCCAAGCTCCTCGCACGCCGCGCTCAGTCGCACAATCCACAGGCTTCTGAACTCTCTTTTCTTGACCTTGCGATCACGATAGGCATAGGACATGCCTTTAATAACGGATCTTTTGGCTTGTTGATATCGCGTACTTCTATGTCCAAATTGCCCCTTGGCATCTTTTAAAATGCGTTTTTTTCTTTTTCTTGATGCAACGTTTGTTTTTACTCTAACCATATGGCAACAGCCTCCTCATCTTCTTTTCATCCGCATCTGAAACGTAAGAACTTTTCCGTAAATTACGTTTCGTCTTTCTTGACATTTTACCAAGAATATGGCCTCGGCTTGCGCTGCGCTTTTTAATCTTGCCTGTTTTCGTCAGCTTTAAGCGCTTAGCCGCTGATTTGTTTGTTTTCAATTTAGTCATTTCCCTTTTTCCTTTCTCAACAACTTCTTCTTCACCATTCCTCAAAACGGCTATCTCTATATAATATTTACGCCATCCCTACCCAAAAATTACATTCTTTTGAGGCAGGTCTTTTGATGTCCTCTAAAAGATTTTTCTTATTCATTGAGAAGCCCGGCTCTTATGCCTTTGAGGAAACCGGCGCCACAATAAAATACATAACCTTTCCTTCGCTTGAAATGTTTTTCTCCACTTGTCCTTTTTCAGATAAATCCGCAACCATGCGCTCTAAAATCCTCACACCTACCTCTTTATGCGCCAACTCTCTTCCTCGAAAAAACATATTGACCTTTACCTTATCTTTTTTTTCCAGGAAAAGTTCTGCTTGTTTCAATTTTGTCTGATAATCCCCTTCGCCGATGTGGGGTTTTAACCGGATCTGTTTAAGCTGAACAACATGCTGCTTTTTTTTAATGCGCCGTTCTTTCTTTTCTTGATCATACTTGTATTTACTGTAATCCATAATACGACAAACCGGAGGTTTTGCCGTTGGCGCAATTTCGACTAAATCCAATTCATGCTCTGCGGCTAAATCCAGTGCTCTTTTGAGCACGACAACTCCTAGCTGCTCTGATTCTGGCCCGATTACCCGGACTTCCGAAGCTCTGATACGATCATTGATTCTGATAAACTTTTGAATAATAACACCTCCTGATTTAATGTTTATTCGCGATTCTCTGTTGCAATTGATCCATCAATTCATCAAGGGCAACCGATCCTTGGTCCCCTTGCCCATGCCTTCGAATCGCAACAGACCCGTTCTCCTCTTCTTTGTCCCCGATAATTACCAAATATGGAATTTTTTTAAGCGTTCCTTCTCTTATACGTTTATTCAAACTTTCGTTCCTATTATCAATTATAACCCGCAATCCTCGAGATTGTAACTTTTCTTTTATTTTTGTCGCATACTCGGCATGGCTATCTTGTATCGGAATGATCATTATCTGTGTCGGAGCCAACCATAAAGGAAAGGCGCCTCCGTAATGTTCGATAAGGGTTCCGATAAACCTCTCCAGGCTTCCAAAGACCGCGCGATGAATCATGACTGGCCGGGTTTGAATCCCGTCCTCATTAATATAGGTTAAGTCAAACCTTTCCGGCAAAGAGAAATCGCATTGAATCGTGGCGCATTGCCAGGAACGACCGAGGGCATCTTTGAGCTTGATATCAATCTTGGGGCCATAGAAAGCGCCATCCCCTTCATTTATCTGATACGGAATCTCCTTGTGCTGCAAGGCGCCTTCCAACGCTTTAGTGGCTAAGGCCCAATCTTCCTCTGTGCCGATCGCCTTTGGGGGTTTGGTGCTAACCTCGATCTCCCACTGCTGAAATCCGAAATCCGTCATAGTCGAAAAAACAAAATCCAGAACATTCTCGATTTCCTGCTGCAGCTGTTCTTCTCGGCAATAAATATGGGCATCATCCTGCGTAAATCCTCTGACCCGCAACAATCCATGAAGAACTCCGGCTTTTTCTTGCCGGTAAACCGTACCCAGCTCAAAATATCTTATGGGAAATTCCCGATAAGAATGTATCCGGGATTTATAAATCAACATATGCCCGGGGCAATTCATCGGCTTAACCGCATATTCTTCCTCATCCACCTGAAAATAATACATGTTTTCTTTATAAAAAGAAGAATGCCCGCTTTGATCCCAAAGCTTGCCTTTCAAAATATTCGGGGTAACGATCAACTCATAGCCGTTTTGCAAATGCTTTTCTTTCGCATAATCCTCAATGATTTTGCGCAAAAGCGCGCCTTGCGGATGATAAAAGACTAATCCCGCGCCGGCTTCCTCCTGATAAATATGAAAAAGGTCCAGCTGCTTTCCCAGCTTCCGGTGATCGCGTTTCTCCGCTTCTTCCAGCATATTCAAATAGTTATGTAACCGCTCTTCGGATTCAAAACACGTGCCGT
>JAGYNW010000201.1 GCA_018399915.1 Candidatus Omnitrophota bacterium | reverse complement strand
AATAAAGTCAAAAATATTTTTTTGACTACAATTTCATGAATGAGCTTGCTGAATCCCGCTTTGCATTTTATAATTAATATATGAAAAATAATTTTGACAGTGAAGGCTTCTTTTTTCTTATGCTCGGTTTCATATTTTGCGCCGCCTTGTTTTTGGGTGTCCGCAAATTTGCAGCCCAGGCTTTCCGCAATACCCCATCGACCTCTAACATCGAGGTCAAACGGCAGGTTGACAAACAACGTCAACGCCTTGATCAGCTTGAGCGGGACCGCGAAAACCTTATGCGCCAACGCAGACAAAAAGCCCGGGATAACCGCTACCGTTAACGCGCCCCACCCTGGCCTTAGGTATGCGCCCGCGCTTCTAAAATGCGCAGGGTCATTTCCTCCTCATACATCTCTTCGATCACAGACAATTCTTTCTTGCCTAGAAAATGCACAATGGCCTTTTCAATGGCAGCCAAACGTCTTTGCAAATACAGATATTCCGGCTTTAATATTTTCTTTTCGGGATCCTTGAATTTTTGCGCCAGAACGCGGGATTCCTTGCCCTCCATATATTTTTTAAAATCGCCGACTTTTTTCTGATATGCCTTATCCTGTTTGCCACCCTTAAATTCTTTAGCTTTCGAAAGGTTCGCCAGCATAAAGGCGTCCACCTTAAGTTGGGTGAAATAGCGGTCGATCCTGTCCAGATCCTCTTTGGTGGTCTTGTAGCACCAAAGCAGATATCGCCTGGTTAAGTTCTTTTGCGGTTTCGTTAATTGGCTTTTGGCGGCCATAAGAATCTCCTCTCGATTGATTACCTCATCCGTTTTTAAATCAAATTTTATAGACTTTGTCGCCCACATCCACCTTTTTTTCAACCTGAAGGCCGACCAGCTGTCCCTTGCTCGCGGAGCGCACATCGATACTTTCAATCTGTAAAGATTTCACCTTTTGCTGAAAGCCTTTCTTTTTCCCCTGGAAATGGATCGTGTCGCCCAAAACAATCTTGCCATGCGTCATTTTTAAGACCGCCACAGAGATACGGCCAAAATAATGGGTTATCTCTCCGACAATTTTCCCCGGGGCACCTGAGCCGCCAAGGGCTTTATCAGATCGGCCGGAGGCCTTTACAGGTTTGCGGGACGGTTTTGCCGCCGGGGTCTTTAATGTTTTTTTAACCGGTTTTTTTAATATCTTTTGAGAAGGGCGTGCCTTGCGGGGAGCGCGCTTGGGACCGGCAACAACCTTTTTCTTGACCGGCGCCTTTGCTTTTTTGGCAACCGGCTTTTTTGCGCTTTTTTTCTTAAGAACGCTTTTGGTCTTGGCCCGGGGAGAACTCTCTGCCCGCCTGCCGGTATGGGCCGTTTTTTTCTTAAGCTTGGACCCGGCCGTAGCTGATTTCGCCGATACGCGTCTTTTGGCCTTTTTTTTCTTGGGCCCGAAAGCCTGTTGCCATATCTTTTTCAGTTTTTCAAACATAACCGCGCACACTCTCTACAATTTTTTAGTAAAAAAAAGACCAACGGGAGGTATCAGGCAGGCAACCCAAGCAGACGCTTCTGAGAACAAATCCCCAAGACAATTTCTTTCCAGGCGTTTAAGGCGGGCACAGGTCACAAAACAGATATCAAACAGATGAATCAGCCGTCGTAACCTCGACCAACGAGTTATTATCACCAAATTGATTTTTTTGACGACGCGGATTATCAGGATCTTCCATCCAGACCCCGTCTACGATAAATTGATATTCATAGACTCCGGGTTTCAAAGGAACCTTCACCTGCCATTGACCGTCGTTATTACGCATACGGTAATCATCCTTGCCCAAAGACCAATTATTAAAACTTCCTGTCAGGTACACATTCTTGGCTTCAGGCGCGTCCAGCGTGAATTGTGTCTGCAGGAATGTTTCGGTCTGTTCTTTGACGAGCTCCTGCATCTTTTTGGAAAAAGACTGCAAGACCTCCTCAGAGGATTTTTCATCGGTCTTTTTATCCAAAAAGATCTGTTCTTTGGCCAAGGTGTTGTAATCTTTTGATCCGCGGCAATATTTATCGTAAAGAGCGACCGACTGGCCCATGACTACCGACTCTTTCAATTTAACATTGATATGGATGATCGTGTCAAAAAGCATCTCTTTAAATTTTTCCCTGAAGGTGGCCAGCATTTGAAAAGAATGGCGTAACCGTGAATCAAACATTGTGATCAACACGCGGCACTTGACCTCATGGTTCAGCCTGTCTTTGACCAGTCTGACAATATCCATTAAATGTTCGACCCCCTGCATGGAAAACCGGCTGGTCTCAACCGGTATGATCAATTCATCACTTAAACGGATCGCATTGATCGTCAAAATGCCCAAACTCGGAGGACAATCGATCAGGATATAATCATAATTGCCTTTAATGGGATTGATCCCTTCAGACAGTTTCAACTCTCGGCCGATCTCGTCAGAAAGCTCCTGCTCCAGTGTGCCGACCAAAACATTGGACGGGACAATGTCAAAATTGTCCTCAACCCGTTTAACGATATTCTGAATCTTCAGTTTCCGGGGAGTCAGGTTTGAAATGACATTATAAATACTGTCCTGACTATCAACGTTCAATCCTAAAGAGGCATGGGCCTGTGGGTCCAGATCGATCAACAGGACCTTTTTTCCATTATTACCTAAAGACGATGCCAGATTAATGGCTGTCGTTGTTTTGCCGCATCCACCTTTTTGATTAACAATTGATATTGTCTTCATTATCTTTGACTCCTCCCTTTCGCTTAACTTGAAAAACTGACATCTTCAATTAATACAATTCCCTTTTTATCCTCGACATTCCATACCTCAAGCACAAAAGAAACACTCTTAACGCTCGTCCAATCGGTGATCTGCCTGAATTCCTCTAACGGGATGATATGTTCCTTCCAGTCCAACCCCACGCCCTGCACATAATAAGACGCGGTCTCATTCTTATGGTTCTCAAACATAACCTTGATGACTCCCGGGGCGCCTTCCTCTTTGCCTCGGACAGAAAACTGAAGGTTATTGTATTTGCTGACGTTAATATTCTCCAGCTTCATAAAAAATTTTTTTTCTTGAGAAAACGCATCCTCGAAATTGTAATCAATGGAGATCAACCCCCTATTGAGGGAATAGATCACATTGTTTTCTAAAGGAAGCGGCTTCTGGGTAAAAAACGCGGTCAAACCATAAAAGACACTGGAAAAAATAATCCCGGTAATGATCACATTGATCAGTATCCACGCATTGAATTGCCGCTTCTTTTTCTCGTCGCTCTTTTTACGTTTGCCCAGATAAACCTGGGCTAAATGGTCGTATATCTCATCTCTTGTCATCGCGCGTCACAAACCTTTAGATTAATAATAAATTCTTTTTGCTTAGTAATAACGTCCTTGATTATGCGGAACATCTTCGAAGAAACTTTGTTAAGATGTTTCTATAATAACAAATATAAAAACACAATGAAATTATATTTTCATTTTTTTTCAGATCTAAATGAGTGGATTCCCGACGAGAGTTAAATAAGCGGGCATCAGGCCCGGACGCCTAACAAGAAATACACACAAAACAGGAAAAAAGCCCTCGGGTATTTTTCATTGTAAAGAAAAACCCTGCCGCCTTTAATAAGGCGGCAGGGTTTTCTATGGATCTTAAAACAAGACTATCAACAACTCTTAGAATGCAACATCTACGTTGAAAATAGCTTGTGTGGCTGCATCTTTATTATCTGCGTGAAGAACCTTTCCAGGAATGAAAATTCCCAAGTTAGCTCCGATAGTCACGTCTTCGGTATAATTCCATGTAGTGATCCAGTCAAACTCATTACCTACATGTTTTTGATCTGTAGCCGCTGCGACACCAGAAGCAGAACCATCCGGCTGCAAGGTCAAGCCAGGAACTGCGGCAACATCACCGCTATGCGTGGCTTTGTCAAGCCAAACCCCGATGTACTGTACTTTAGTAGTGACATCTTCAACCGGGTTCATTTGCAATGCGATCAAATGACTTTGCGTGCTGGTCTTTTGCAAGATCGCATTAACAATGGTCCCACTGATCTGATCATTCAACATAGGATCCCAAGCTGTGTATGTTTCACCGGAGATTCCGTTTCCGTTGTCAACAGAAGAGATATCGCCATCTCCTGACAAACGGGTGAATGAATAAGTCGCGATCGGATTATATTCAGTCAATGCCGGGATCATGTAAGTAGAGATGAATTGAACGGCATTGGCGTTTCTCTTTTGCT
>JAGYNW010000200.1 GCA_018399915.1 Candidatus Omnitrophota bacterium | reverse complement strand
AAGACAACCAAACCATTTGCAATTCCTATAAACTATTAAATATCAATAATTTATGTCCTTGCCCCAAAAAGCCCGCCAATTAATACAACTTGACAACAGCTCCTTAACATGTTATTTTTCATTCACATAATATAATCACATCTAAATGGCTTTGAAACCAAAATATAATGGAAAAAGAATACGATCTCACACATTTAATAAATCCTAAAGAAAAACTCCCTATCGATTCGCTCAAAAAGATTGAGCTTCAGGATAAACTTAATAGGGCCCAAAGGGAGTTGGCCATTCTTTACGAGATAAGCAATGCCATGCGGACAACCCTGGAACTAAACCGCATTCTGTATATTATCCTTACAGGCGTTACCTCGCATACCGGATTGAAATTTAACAGAGCTATTCTCTTTTTATTAAATAATAAAGAGCAGTGTTTAGAACCTAAGATGGCTATCGGTCCGGAATCCGGAGAACATGCTGAAAAAATCTGGGAATATATTTCAGAAGCCAACCAACATTTTTATGATCTTATCGCCGAACAAAACATCGACCAAAACACCCAATCCTCTTCCCTTTTTAAATCTGTTAAACATTTTAAAGTTCCAGTTGACGGCTCCCAACCTAGCTTACTTGCAGACGCCTTTTGTTCCGAGGCTTTACTCCATATTACAAAAGAAACGATTGCTGAAAAATATCATGATGACTCTTTTCTCAAAAATTTTCATACAAATGAGTTCATCATTGTTCCTTTAAGATCTAAAGACCGCGTGAACGGGCTTATTATTGCCGATAACTATTACACACAAAAACCGATAACCCCACAAGACTATAAAATCTTTACAATGCTTGCAACTCAAGCCGGACTAGCGATTGATAATTCGCGGTTGTATGAAGAAACCGAATATCGAAGCCAAACCGACCCCATAACGGGACTTTGGAATCATGGATATTTTCAAAAACAACTATCCCTCGGGATTGAAGACCCCAGAAAAATCAACCACCCTATCAGCCTCATAATTCTGGATATCGACAACTTTAAAAAACTCAATGACGCGTATGGTCATCAAAGCGGGGATTTTGTTCTCAAAGAACTGGCTAAGATCATCAAAGATTCATCGCGAGATATTGATTTTGTTTGCCGCTATGGAGGAGAGGAATTTTCTATCATCTTAACCCAAACAAACCGGGAACAAGGACACTACATAGCAGAACGGTTAAGACAAAAGATTGCTGAACGCCCTTTCCATCTATCAACGATGGACAATCCTGTTTTTGTAACCGTCAGTCTGGGGCTTGCCACTTTTCCAAACGATTCTGCGGATAAAGAAAACTTGATATCCAAAGCTGATAAAGCCATGTATAAAGCCAAATATAACGGAAAAAACCAGACATGTGTCCCTGACTAGAATTCCGGCAATCAAACACCGGCAGCAGCCGTCGGCACTTCCTTCTTTTCATCCTGATCGGAAAACTTAACGGATACAATGCGGGAAATTCCTGTTTCCGGCATTGTAATACCATACATCACATCAGCGCCTGATATCGTCTTTTTACTATGTGTAATAATGATAAATTGGGCAATTTTAGCAAAATCCTTTAACAAATAAACAAACCTGCCGATATTGGATTCATCTAAAGCCGCATCAATCTCATCCAAGACACAGAATGGACTTGGATTAACCTTAAAAACTCCAAAAATAAGAGCTACGGCAGTCAATGTCTTCTCCCCTCCAGAAAGCAAACTAATATTTTGAAGTTTCTTCCCGGGAGGCCTTGCGATGATATCAATTCCGGACTCAAGAACATTTTCCGGATCTAGCAATACTAAGTTGGCTTCCCCTCCGCCAAAAAGCATTCTAAAATAAATTCGAAACTCTTCGCTAACTTTTGTAAATGTTTCCATAAACATCTGTTTTGTGGAGCGGTTGATCTTTCGGATAGTACTCATCAATTGCGATTTAGCCTCAAGCAGATCACTCTGCTGTTTTGTCAAGAACTCAAACCTATCTTTAAGCTCTTCATATTCTTCGATCGCCACTAGATTGACGCTCCCGAACGATTCGCATTGTTTTCGTAATTTTTCAATCTCGGAAACCACTTCATCTAAGTCAAATTCTTTATGCAATTCCTCGATAGTCATTCTGTATTGATCATCATTCTTTTTGCCTTTAAGCTTGAATTGCAACTGTGAGTCATACGGGGAGTCACTTTCTTTTCTGGAATCAAACTTTCTCTTAAAAGGAACACCTATGAGAACGATCTTTTTGTTCTCATCCTGAGAAGGATTGGCTTCTTCTTCAAGCTGTTTGACAAATGCATCAAAATCGATTTTGTACACCTGCAATAATTTATCTTTAATCTCTTTTTCCCCAAACTCTAACTTTTGCTCATTCATCTGGCGACCATGAATCTCTTTTCGTATATTCTCAATTTCCTCTTCTATTCCATTGATATTTTCTTTAATGGTATCAACCTGAGCCGCAACTTCATTCTTCTGCTCATTATGGACTTTCAATTCCTGAGACAACGACTCTTTCTTTTCACCGATATCAGAAATTTGATTCTCCAATTGCACGATCTCTTCTCGATACTTTTCTTGTTTTTCCTTATCGGTCACGATCTCATCATCCATACGCTTTAATTCTTCAAGCCAACTATCCAAAGTCTCTGTAAACTCTCTCTGATTCTGTCCCATCTCAGAAAGCCTATCTTTGTTTGATTGCAACTCTGTTTCAATCTGAGTTACCGAAACAATCAATTGTTCTTTTTCCTGCGCCTTTGAGGCGATCAAACCTCTTTTATCCTTTATGTTCTCCGTATGCCATTCAAGATCTTTTTCTATGCTTTCCAACTCGAAAGTCATTTCCCCTTCATTTTTCTTAGACTGCTCCAAAGCTTCTTCGATCTCATCTAACTCAAGCTTTACCACATCAAGCTCACTTTGTACCTTTTTGACTTCCTCCAAGACATCTGACCGCTGCGCAATGTAGACAGAACGTGCTTTTTCCTTCTTATGGATCTCTTCATCTAATACCGCAATCGCTTGCCTTTCTTGCCTCAAAGAGAAAAGAACATTTTCTTTCTCAACGGACAACTCTTCAATTGCGCTGCGGATCTCATCAATCTTATGAATTATTTGCTGAAGATCTAATTCAATGAATTTGGCTTCACATATAATCTCATATAAAGGCTTTTGCGTACCTTGCTCCAATCCCTCGGTTGATGTTTCCTGCGAGATAAGCGGCTCGGCAGGCCTAAACGGCTCACCGCCTTGCTCAACAGGCAAATCTGATAAACGAAAAGTCTTCGCATCAACAGCATGTACCTCCTTAACCTTACCTAATATACCCGTGTGGTGGTCCAGAGGCTTAGCATGGGTAAACAACCTTCCTTCTATAATCGGATCAGGAATGTCATGATATTGCGCATGCATCTTCTCGATAAATTCTTTTTGCGAATTATAAAAAACCCTCTTCTTTTCCATGTCATCGACCGTTTTATCGAGATACGCTATGCGCACTTTAAGATCACTTAGGTTATCGTCTTTGGCTTTCCTTTTGTTATGCAGCTCATCAATTTCCTGCTGGGTTTGTACTACCTGCCCATCAACTTCCTTGAACTTATTTCCAACCATCTCGACTTCCTGAGAAACTTTTTGCTGCTCAAGCTCTAGCCGTCTTTTCCGGGCCATTGCGCCATGCATTTCATTTGTAATTTTATTAAGACCGTTCCTTAGGTTTACCTGCTTTGAGGTCAATAAAAGAATGTTCTCTTCATTCTCCTTGATCTTAGCCCGGGATTCCTCAATAGATTTTTCGATTGCATCCAAAGAGGCTTTCCTTTCAGAATATACCTGTTCATTATTGTTAATGGAATCCTGCAATTCAATTAACAGGTTTTTCATGCCCTGCAATCTTTCCTGGTGTGTCTGACAACGCTGGATCAAAACCTCTTTTTGTTCTTTAATCTTTCTCTCATTATGATCAATATTGCCTATGCGCTCAGAATTAAAACTGATCTGCCTTCGGTTAAGATCTATTTGGCCGTCTAATTTAATAACGTCTTCTCTCATTTCATTAATTTTTTGATCCATCTCCCCGACAAAATCTGTTTTATACTCCAGTTGTGAGGAATGCTCATCTAATTGGGTCGAAAGCTCTTCTTCTTTTTCTTGCAGATGCCGCACATTACCATCAATCGAATTCTTTTGCTCTTTAAATGTTTTCAACTTACAATTAGCAAATTTTAATTC
>JAGYNW010000020.1 GCA_018399915.1 Candidatus Omnitrophota bacterium | reverse complement strand
AGCCGTTATGGATAATAAACAAGTGGCCATACTTGTACCGACGACGATTCTGGCAGAACAACATTTTTATAATTTTTACAATCGTTTAAAGAAATTCCCCGTTAATATCGGCATGCTTAGCCGCTTTAAAACAAAACAGGAACAGAGCGTCATCATCAAAGATGTTGCAAAGGGGAATGTTGACATTATTATCGGGACCCACCGGCTTTTGTCCAAAGACATTGCATTCAAAGACCTGGGATTGATCATTATCGATGAAGAACAACGTTTCGGGGTAAAAGCAAAAGAAAAACTCAAACAACTCCGTTTATTGGCTGATGTTTTAACGCTAACGGCCACACCCATCCCCCGGACCCTGCATATGGCCCTGACCGGTGCCAGGGACATGTCAGTGATCGCGACCGCGCCTGAAAATCGCATACCTGTCAAGAGCCAAATCGTTCAATTTGATGAAACGCTGATCAAAAGAGCCATTAACCGTGAATTGAGGCGAAAAGGACAGGTATTCTTTCTACATAATCGTGTTGAAGATATCGAACAAATTGCTAAAATAATAAGTAAACTTATTAAAAAGGCTAACATTGCGGTTGGTCATGGACAAATGCCACCTCGCATGCTTGAGAAGATAATGCTTGAGTTCCTGAAAGGCAAAATCGATGTTTTGGTCTGTACGACCATTATCGAATCCGGGATTGATGTCCCTAATGCCAACACACTTATTATCAACCGGGCAGACCGATTTGGCCTTGCAGACTTACATCAACTAAGAGGACGTGTCGGCAGATTCACCTCTAAAGCGTATGCATATTTTGTTGTCCCTCAGAATACATTGCTTTCTGATAAAGCCAAAGCACGAATGAAAGCTATTGAAAAATTCAAAGGTTTGGGATCGGGTTTTCAGATAGCGTTTGAGGACCTCCAATTGCGCGGAGCCGGAAACCTGCTGGGCACAGAACAACATGGATACATCGCAAGTATCGGTTTTGACCTATATTGCCGCATATTAAAAGAATCTATTGCAAATTTAAAAAAATCTGAAACAATGGTCCGAAATAAACTATAAACAGGATTAATCATCTTTCTGTCATAAAAAATTTATTTAAATAGAAAAAGGAGTTACCATGATGTTTTTACCACTTACATCCGTTAAAAAACATACCGCATCTATTTTAATTCTTTTATTGGGTATCATACTGTCTCTGACATGCCTTCGACCGATCAATGCCTGGGCCTATGATGATGCGATCATCGCTATCGTCAATGATGAGTTAATTACCCTACAAGACCTCAAGGAGTATATTAAAAGCACCCTGGCCCGTTATGCGGCTGAGGGTATGAACCGCCAGCAACTCAACCGATTGAAAGACGAACTTGAAGCCAATGGAATAAAAAAAATCATTGAAGACAAACTGATCCTCAGCAAAGCCAAAGAACTCGGACTGGAAGTAAATGATAAAGTCATAAAAAACCGGATTGAAGAAATCAAGACACAATATCCCTCAGAAGATGTTTTTCTTAAAGCCTTGGTCAAACATGGCGCCAATCTAAGTGAATTACAGGAAAAGGTCAAAGATCAATTAAAAATTAAATATGTCATCCAACATGAAGTGGAATCAAAAATTTTCGTTAATCCTCAGGAAGTCACTGACTATTACAAAAATCACGAAACACAGTTCAAGAGGGGAGAAGCTGTCGAATTGGAATCCATTTTTATCGCGTATAAGGATGATAAACAGACGGCCAAAGAGAAAGCCCGGGAAGCCTATGATTTTGTCAAACAAGGCATTGACTTTAAAGAAACTTCCTCCATTTATTCAGATACCCCATCTATCGGGATTGTGGAAAAAGGGCAATTACTCTCCGAGATCGAGGATGTTATTTTTGACCTGGAACCTGGTGAGATTTCCCCGATAATGGAGGTAAATTCAGGCCTTTATATTTTTAAACTCATCCGGAAAATTCCGGCAGAAATCGCTAAACTTAATGAAATCAAAGATGTCATCCATCGAGAACTTTATCAAAGAAAATTTCAAAAACAATACGTACAATGGTTAAATGAGTTGATGCAGGATGCTTACATCGAAATCAAACAAAACTAAAAAAAAGGCCTTATGTAAATCCATCGGGATAACCATCGGGGATCCTTGCGGCATCGGGCCCGAAGTTGTAGCCAAAGCCCTTGCGCATCCATCGATTCGGGGGTTAGCAGATTTCATCGTAATCGGTGATGCAGCGGTCTGTCAAAAACACATAAAGGCAAATTACAAAAATTGTTCCTTTATTGATTGTAACAGTGTTCCCGTGGAAAAGTTGAAGATCGGGAAAGAAACCGCATTAGGTGGAAAGGCCGCTCTCACATACCTTGAAAAGGGTGTAAAACTACTGAAAGAAAAAAAGATCGCATCCCTGGTGACGGCCCCGCTTTCTAAAGAAGCGATCTCACTTCACACACATCAACCCTTTAAAGGGCATACGGAATTCTTAGCCCATTCCTTTGGGGTCAAACAAGTGGAGATGATGTTTATTGCCGGTGACCTTAAAATGATCATTGCCACAAGACATATCCCCTTAAAAGAGGTGCCGGCGGCAATCACGAAAAAGGACCTATACAATACCATCCAATTGACTAACGCAGGACTTCAATCTCACTTTAAAATTCCTCATCCTAAAATTGGTATATGCGGGCTTAATCCACATGCCGGCGAGGGAGGCAAAATGGGAAAAGAAGAGATCGAGATAATCATTCCTGTTATTAAAAAAGCCTTAAAAAATCACATCCATGTTGAAGGACCCTTTGCCGCGGATACTATATTCACTTCCAATGTCTATCCCAAATATGATGTGATCATAGCGATGTACCATGATCAAGGTTTGGTTGGGGTCAAAACCATGTGTTTCAATAAACTTGTCAATATTACCCTTGGCCTGCCCTTTATCCGGACCTCGACAGCCCATGGAACAGCGTTTAATATCGCGGGAAAGGGGACGGCAGACCCATCGTCCATGTGCCAAGCCATAAAAGTGGCTGCCGCTTTAACACAAGCAACACCTGCCTAATTATTCTTGTAAAAGGCTTAAAATTCATGGCCCATAATAAAAACACACCCAATAAATTTTTAAGTCAAAATTTTTTAACAGATCCGCGCATCCAGCAAAGGATCCTTGATGCAGCTAATATTAGCAAAGATGATACCGTACTGGAAATCGGCCCGGGGCAGGGAGCTTTGACAAAGGGGCTTTTGCAACGGGCATTTAAAGTTTTTGCCGTTGAAAAAGATCGGCGTTTAGCCGAAGAATTAGAGCGGGAATTCCCAAACACGAATCTCAAAATCATTACTCAGGATATTCTGAAATTTGACTTTGATTCCCTTCCCAAGGGGATCAAAATCATTGGCAATCTTCCCTATAACATTTCAACCCCTATTATCACTAAGGTTCTTAATTATAAACACCTTTTCTGCTCAGCGTATTTC
Organism: Candidatus Omnitrophota bacterium; assembly: GCA_018399915.1. Lineage (GTDB taxonomy): Bacteria > Omnitrophota > Gorgyraeia > Zapsychrales > Zapsychraceae > M55B153. The sequence continues at coordinate 12,438 of JAGYNW010000020.1, read as the reverse complement.
ACCGTTCAATGGGAATTTGGAAAAAGACTTACGGCTGATATTAATACAAAAGATTATGGATCCTTCAGCTGTTTCTCACAGTATCAGGCGCACATTGATCTCCTTTTCCCGATAAGCAACTCTTCTTTTTCACCAGCCCCTAAAGTCCGGTCCTGCTTTATCCGCTTAGTCCCGCGAAAAAAGAAAGAGCTAACGCAAAAAGAGGAAATCCTGTTTTACAAAATCCTCCATGCGGCATTTAAGCAGAGACGAAAGAAAATCGTCAACACATTAACGTCTTTTATGGACAAAAAAAACTGGCTAGCGCTCTTGGATAAATTGGATATTGATCCTCAGTCACGTGCGGAAAATATAAGCTTACCCAATTATATTAAAATAACAAAACAACTGAAAAAAGGTTTTAGTCTGGAAGGAAGGGCCTAAACGGTTGGAGAAGCCCTCAATCAGAATCCGCCCACCCGCGGAAGAAATTATCAATGAATTCTTTCCTGTGCAGCTTGAAAGAATGTTTGTAGATCAGGTCGCGTGAGACATCATCAACCGCGGACAATTCCAATCCAACGCGGTTTGCTTCTTCCTGATTTTTCGCCCAGACCACTTTCCCGTGAAGATAAACCGTATCCTCATCAGAAAGCTTGACAGCCAAATAAACATCTTGCTTTGGATCAAAAGTCTTATTGGCCTGGAAACTGATGCCCGAATAACTCAAATCTCTTGTAACGCCTCTGTATACTTGACCGTTTGTTTCAAAATTACAAAAAAGAGGCTTACTGAAATCCCACCTTGGCATTTGGCGACGTTCGCTTTTATTAGGAATTTCTTGATCTTGTTGGTTCATTGTATTTCTCCTCAGCAAAATTTAAATTTGAAAAGGGCCAAAAAAAAAGCCACACAACTTTTTATTTTTCAATAAAAAGTTCCGTGGCTATTTAAAGAATACCACACACCCTGAAATTTGACAAGAAATTATTTGAATTTTATACTTGAGTAACATGAGTTTTCCCGCTATCGTTTTAATCACCCGCCCAAAAATATTGAGGTGTTTAGAAATCATATTCTGAAGAAAAAAATTTTTTCTGATTACAAATTTAATTATAATAAATATAATAACGAAATAAAGAACTAATCGATTTAAGATAGTGGTCAAAAAGACATGAAAGAAAAATGATAAAGATATAGAGTTTGTAAAGAAAGTTTGAGTAATAAAAAGATCTTTGACAAGAGATAAAGCAATAAAGTTAAGCCAAATTGAAGCTAAGAAGACACAGGAATCCCGCAAAAAAAGCGAAGATTTCGTCAAGTAGAATTAATTTAACGAGAATGCCGTATGAAGTAATTGAGCCCATTTGCCTTGAAGCGTCGGAATAGGAATTAGATCATCGCGAGGAATAGGGGCCTCATAGTCAAGACTGGCGTGCGGTCTGAAGAAGTTGTAATAAGTGACGAAGAGGGTGGTTAAAGCGATGGCACCAACTTTTGAAGCGAAGCCGTTGGCGGCTTGGGTGTGGAATTTGTAAGTGCGGTTGAGGCGTTCAATGAGTTGTTTGAAGGGGCGGAATTCTGTTGATTCATCGTCAAGGTTTTGGAGGCCGACAACTTTTTTGTGAATAATTTTGTGATTTTTACGTGATTCATTGAGGTAGTGGATACCGGAAGCATAAGACGGATTACCGTCGGTTATGAGTTTTAGATCTTGATCATCAGGAGCAGTTCGAATGGCTTCGTTCATGGCAACGGTAGCAGGTAAAGTATCGCGAGTGTTATCAATGTGATAAGCGGAGATAATACGTCTTGTTGGAGTGATAAAAAAGTGAGTGAATGCATGTTCACCGCTGATTTTGATATAAGTTTCATCACCTGCTTGAGTTGAGTCGACGGGTCCTTTAAATTTCATATTGAATCGATGGCAGTAAGTGGCAGCATATTTTGTGTAATTAAGGACAGTTTGATGAGAAGCTTGAAGTTCAAAAACGTTTTGAAGGATAAAAGCCGTTTTTCTTGCAGAGATGCCCAATGAGACGTGGAAGGTTAAGGCGAGACAAAGAGTGTTCATTGAGTTACGGATGTTAAAGATAAGGTTTGATTGTGCTGGAGCAGAGTGCCGCAATTGTTCATTGGTAAAGTGATATTCGCGGTATTGATAACGAAGCTTGAACTGAGAAGATTTTGTTTTACGGAGAGCTTTCTCGAGGATGTTCAGTTTATCGCGGTTCTTAATGAAAGTTGGACATTGATCATTGTCACATTTGTAGATAGAGCAATCCTTACGGTGTTTCCAGAGATAAAGAGCATGGTTGCAGTGAGGGCACCAGAATTTGGTTTTGTGAGTTAGGCGGCGATGCAGGTTGAACAGCTCTGAACAGATTTTACATTTGATTTGAGAACGTTTTTTACCGTCGTTGAAGTAGAGATATTCAGAAGGAGCGCAACAATTAGGACATTTAGTGTCTTTGGGAACTTTGGTTTCAGATTTTTTAGGATTAACAGGCTTAAGAGGCTTGCCGTGCTCTTTTAGATATTGCTTTAGAAGCTCTTTGAAGTTTATTTTTGACTTTTTTTTAAAGATTCCTTCAAGGGCGGATTAGGATCGACAGAAAAATCCCGATAATTCGGATGTTTTTCTTTGAAGTCGTCCTTTGGTTTTATTTCAGGATTGCGATTTTTTAAAATATCCTGAAGATCTTTAACAATACGTTCGATTTGTTCCCGGTTAAATTTAGAGCAGATCCAAACAACAAAACGTGAAATTCGGTCCATAAATATTTTTCCTTTAGAAAGTTAAAAAGTTGTTTTTAATTAATTTAACCTTCTAAACAGGGGGAGGCAAGTACTTTTAACAAAAAGCTCTGTAGTTATTACAGATAGATAAATATTAACTAATTATTTTTGACAATACGCGATTTAATTGAAAGAGGGCTTTATGGAAAAAAGGATTTATTATCATGACACGGATGCCGGCGGCGTGGTCTATTACGGGACTTATCTGAAATACCTGGAAGAATCCCGCACAGAGTTTATGGAACAAAAGGGCCTGAACGTCAAAGAGCTCAAATCCTCAGGCTTTGAGTATGCCGTAAGGAAATGTTCCCTTGTTTATAAAAAACCTGCGCGCTATGGCGACACCCTGATCTGTTCGGCCTCCATATCAAAGATAACGGCCGCGCAAATCTTTTTCCATCAACAGATCCATCATAAAGAAACCCGGGAATTGCTGGTGGATGCGGAAGTAACCCTTGTCAGTCTTAATGAAGATTTTAAAGCAACCCCTATCCCGGAAGCGATAAAAGAACAATTGCTCAAAACTTAATGAAACCAGGATATGCCCAATATGCCTTGGTTTTTATCTTGTCATTTGCGGACAATAATGATACTATAGGCTCTTAATAAATTTACAATATTCTTACTAACAAGTACTTACGACTATGATATCTACAGAAGAGGTGAAAAACATCGCAAGCCTTTCCCGCATTCACTTGAAAGATGCAGAGGCCGGGATCCTATCCCAAGATCTTGAAAAGATCCTGGATTACATCAATAAATTGGAACAACTTGAGTTATCCGGTATAGATCCCACAACCCATGTGTTGCCGTTAAAGAATGTATTCAGGAAAGATGCGGTTATCCCTTCGCTTAAACAGGAACAAGCCTTGTCCTTCAGCATTGAACAAAAGGACGGGGCCTTTAAAGTTCCTAAAATCATTGAATAAGATAAAGAAATTTACCGATCCATGAAACTCAATCAACGAACCGCCCATGAATTACGGGATTTGATCAAGAGCAATGAGACTTCTGTCGATAAAATTTACGCTGCGGTCAGAACGCAAATCGACAAATCCGAAAAAGAAGTCAATGCCTTTGTGCGCTTGCAGGAACACAACCTGCAGGACCTGAAACCAAAACAGGACCTGGCATTTCCGATCCCCATTGCCATAAAAGATAATATTTGCATAAAAGAAAATGAGACCACTTGCGCCTCAAAGATCCTTGCGGGGTTTAAACCGCCATACAATGCCACGGTCATCGATAAACTCCTGGATTCTGGCGCGGTTTTCATAGGCAATGCCAATATGGATGAATTTGCCTTTGGGTCTTCCACCGAAACATCCTTTTTCGGTCCAACAAAAAATCCCTGGGACCTTAAATGTGTGCCTGGCGGCTCCAGCGGAGGATCGACCGCCGCGGTAGCTGCAGATGAAGCGATATGGGCCATAGGCTCGGATCCCGGGGGTTCGATTCGCCAGCCAGCCAGCCTTTGCGGGGTCGTAGGATTAAAACCCACCTATGGAAGAGTTTCACGATACGGATTGATCGCCTTTGCCTCCAGCCTTGATCAGATCGGTCCGATCACCAAAGATGTGACAGACTCGGCCTTATTATTAAACATCTTGGCGGGACATGATCCCAAAGATTCAACTTCTGCGGATTGCCGATCAATTAATTTGTTGAACACCAGGAACCAACGTTCAAAGCGATCATCACAAAACCAGGAAATCCCGGACTATACACAATCCCTGATTGAAGATGTCAAAGGCCTGACCATCGGTATCCCCAAAGAATATTTTGTAGAGGGCATGGACCCGGAAGTCAAAGACGCGGTCATGGCCTCTGTCGCCATACTCAAAGATCAGGGAGCATGCTTTAAAGAAATCTCGTTGCCACATACCGAATATGCCGTGGCAACGTACTATATCATCGCCACGGCGGAAGCCAGTTCCAACTTAGCCAGATTCGACGGGGTTGCCTTCGGGCTCCGTGAGAGACCGTCACAGATCCGTAAGAATACTCTTGTCGACATGTACGAAGAGACGCGGGATAAGGGATTCGGCATGGAAGCCAAAAGACGGATTATGTTAGGCACCTATTCATTATCGTCAGGATATTACGACGCGTATTATCTCAAAGGACTCAAGGTGCGGTCACTGATCAAACAAGATTTTGATACAGCCTTCGAAGAACTGGATGCCATTATAACACCGACTTCACCGACGACCGCTTTTAAGATTGGCGAACGGGCGAATGACCCTTTATCCATGTATTTATCCGACATCTACACCATATCCGCGAATCTTAGCGGCATCCCGGCCATATCCATCCCTTGTGGTTTTTCCAAAAAGGGATTACCCATTGGCTTACAAATAATGGCCAATGCCTTTAATGAAGAAATGTTATTGCGAATTGCTTACAGTTATGAACAAGCCACAGAATGGCATAAAAAACGTGTGAATCTATAGCAAAAAAAAAATGAATGACCATCAAAAACAATTTGAAACCGTAATCGGACTTGAAGTTCATGTCCAACTGGACACGCAGACAAAAATCTTTTGCGGATGCCCTAATGTCTTTGGCAAAGCCCCGAACACGCAAACATGTCCGGTTTGCCTTGGCTTACCGGGCACACTTCCTGTGTTGAACCAACAGGTTCTTTTGCATGCGATCAAGATCGGATTGGCTTTGAATTGCAATATTAACACCTTTATCAAATTTGATAGAAAAAACTATTATTATCCGGATCTTCCCAAGGGATATCAAATCTCCCAATTCGACTATCCCATCGCGCAAAACGGACACCTCGATATTCCGATAAAAGGGGAAGAGGTCAAACGTATCCGGATCAACCGGGCGCATATTGAAGAAGACGCCGGAAAGCTCATCCACGACGACGCAGGCAATTGCAGTCTGGTTGATTACAACCGCACCGGAACGCCCTTGATCGAAATCGTTACCGAAGCCGATCTGCGTTCTCCGCAGGAGGCCTATGATTATTTGCAGTTACTCAAACTGACCCTTAAATATTTGTATGTCTCCGACTGTGACATGGAAAAAGGCAGCCTCCGCTGTGATGCCAATATATCGATCAGAGAAAAAGGAGAGACCCAATTAGGCACCAAGACGGAATTAAAAAATCTCAATTCGTTCAAGGCGGTAAAAGCCGGCCTGGAATTCGAAAGCGAACGCCAAAAACAAGTCGTCTTAGCCGGCAACCGGGTCATTCAAGAAACACGGTTATGGGATGAAAACAAAGGAATTACATTCGCCATGCGCAGCAAAGAAGGCTCTCATGACTACCGTTATTTCCCGGAACCAGATCTCGTTCCTTTCACTGTTGAAGAAAAAACCATTCAAGAAATCAAAGAGGCTATGCCGGAACTTCCTTCAGAAAAACAGAAACGGCTTATCTCGCAATATCAAATATCCAAATACGACGCGAATATCCTTATTCAAGATAAAGATATCGCTTTATTTTTTGAACAATGTGCGGAACTTTGCCCACATACAAAAAAAATCTGCAATTGGTTAAACGGACAACTTCTCCAGGAACTGAACACCAGGAAAAACACATTTAGAGATATTGACCTGAAACCTCAGGCCCTTACTGATATTATCCTGAACACCGAAAACGGCATAATCAGTAATCTAGCCGCCAAAGACATATTTAAACTCATACTCGACACGCCACAATCCGTTGCGGCGCTTATCGAGAAAAAGGGACTTGCCCAGGTATCTGATGATGCCGAACTAACAAAATTAGCCGATGAAATCATCGAGCAAAATACAAAGGCAGCAAACGAATTTCAACAAGGCAAACAAAATGCCTTGGGCTTCTTGATCGGACAAGCGATGCGAAAAACCCAAGGAAAAGCTAATCCTAAACTTATCGGGGATATAATCAAAAGGAGGCTTATTGATGCGCAATAAACTACTCACATTCAGTTTTATTTTTGTCATTTTCTTTTCATTAACCACAATCGCTGTCAGTCAGATCAGCAGACAAACCAAAGATGACCTTTACGCGCAGATCGAACTTTTCAGTTATACACTGACCACCATCCAGGCCGATTATGTCGAAGAGTTGAAACCCAAAGACCTCATTTACGGCTCACTCAAAGGCATGCTCAACACCCTGGACCCTCACAGCCAATTTCTTGATCCAGAAGAATACCTGGAACTCAAGACCGAAACGCAAGGTAAATTCGGCGGGCTGGGTATCGAAATATCTATCCGCGATGGACTCTTGACTATTATTACCCCGATTGAAGGCACACCCGCCTGGGAAGCCGGCATCCAACCCGGTGACCGTATCGTAAAAATCGAAGGAGAATTAACACGCAACATCACTCTGAATGATGCCGTTAAAAAATTGCGGGGCGACCCTGGGACAAAGATTAACATAACCATACTCAGAGAAAAATCTTTTGAGATCAAGGACTTTGAGATCGTCCGCGAGATCATCCACATTCAAGATGTTAAATACCCTCAGATCCTCAAAGATAAAATCGCTTATATACGCTTAACAGAATTTCGGGAAGATTCTGCCAAAGAATTCCGTAAAGCCCTCGACGATCTTAAAGAACAGGGGGCTGAATCCCTTATTCTGGATTTAAGGAACAATCCCGGAGGGCTTCTCAATGTGGCCATTGACATTACCGAAGAATTTCTGCCTGAAGGAGAACTGATCGTATCCACGAAAGGCCGCCGGGATTCACAAAACACAGAAACACGTTCCACCAATCGCAACCATTTGTTTGATTGGCCCATGGTCGTCCTTATTAATGAAGGAAGCGCCTCCGGAAGTGAGATTTTGGCCGGCGCTTTAAAAGACAATAAACGCGCCATCATCCTGGGAACGCAATCCTTTGGAAAAGGGTCCGTTCAATCCGTTATCCCGTTACCCGATGGATCAGGACTCCGATTGACTACCAGTAAATACTTCACGCCTTCCGGCGTATCGATTCACGGTAAAGGCATTGAGCCTGATATCATTATTGAAAAAATCGAAAAAGAAAAAGAAGAAGAATCCGAATCCCAAAAAAAGATTGAAACAATCTTTGAGAACGTAGAAAAGCACGATGAAGAGATGGACGATGCCGACAGCGAAAAAGACGATAAGGCCCAAAAAACAAAGAAACGTCTCCTCGCTGATAACCAAGTCCAAAGTGCCATCAGCGTGCTTAAAGGAATCCGTGTCTATAAAAACCACACCCTGGGTGGACACAACCTGGCTGATAAAAAGACCGAAACCGATGACGGGAAAGAGCCGACTAAAGAAAAAGTAGACGAAGAAATCAGCGAAGAGAATAAAAAGGATCAACCGGCAGAAAATTGATAGCATGAACATTTTAGGCATTGAAACATCTTGTGACGAAACAGGCGCTGCTATCGTTTGTGATGGAAAAACTGTTCTTTCTAATATCGTTTCATCCAGCCTTAAGGAACACGTGAAATATGGAGGGATCATACCCGAGATCGCATCCCGCAGACAATTGGAATATATTCACTCTGTTGTGGATGAAGCGCTAAAGAAGGCCAAAATATCATTTCGCAAGATAGATGCCATCGCCGTGACGATCAAACCCGGATTGATAGGGTCTCTTTTAGTGGGTATTTCGTTTGCCAAAGCCTTAAGCTATGCCAAACAAAAACCGCTTATCGGAATTGATCATATCAAATCCCATCTCTATGCGAATTTTTTATCAAACAAGGGGGAAACGCAGGCCTTGCCTAAACTGCCTGCCGTGGGGCTGATCGTTTCCGGTGGCCACAGCAGCCTTTATTTCATCAAACGTTTCCCTGAATTCGAGGAATTGGGCCACACGCTTGATGATGCGGCCGGTGAAACTTTTGATAAAGTCGCCCGGATACTCAACCTGGGATATCCTGGAGGACCGGCGATTGAAAAAGCCGCTTCTCAAGGCGCGAATAAAGAAATCCGCTTTAAATGCGCGGATTTACCAAATACGTTTAATTTCAGTTTCAGCGGGATAAAAACCGCGGTTCTTTACTACCAAAATGCCCACAGGCATGATAAAATGTATTCTGTCAACAAGGTAGCTTATGCTTTTCAAAAAAGCGTGGTTACCAGGCTGGTCAAAAAAAGTATTCACGCCTGCCAGAAAAAAGGAACGCAAACTTTACTCGTTGGTGGAGGCGTAGCCGCCAATTCAGAATTACGGGAACAATTGCAAAAGGCGGCAAAAGAACACGGAATCACAACCTTTTTTCCCCCTATGGCCTATTGCACGGATAACGCTGCCATGATCGCAGGGTTGGCCTTTCATTATAAAGGCGCGCGAAACAAGAAAGGAACAAAAATTGCTTCAAGAGTATTCTGAACTAACCATAAAAATCGTGTTAGCCGTCTGCTTAAGCAGTTTGCTTGGATTTGAAAGAGAATATCGTCAAAAAGGGGCTGGTTTACGGACCCACATCCTGATAGCGGTCGGATCGGCATTGATTACCATAACCTCGTTGTATCTGTTTGAAATATATAAAGACCAAACTGTTTTCGATCCTACCCGGATGATCACCGGTATTGTTACGGGAATCGGATTCCTCTGTGGTGGCACCATCATCCGTGCGGGGTCTCAGGTAAGGGGACTGACAACTGCCGCGACTTTATGGATCGTTTCCTGCATCGGCATAGCCATTGGTGCCGGGCATTATATCGCCGCGGTCCTGGTAACGCTTGTGGTCTTTATTGTCTTAACCGTTGTCGGGCCTATTGAAAAAAGTCTTCGGAAAAAAATCCGGAAAAAACTTGTTCAAAAACAATCTAAAACTTAAAGCGGTAAAATAAATATATATTAAAGGAGGATCATAATGGCTTTGCGTAGCAGAAAAACACGAGAAGAGAATACCGACAATGTCATAGAGATCAATGCGCAAATGCAGGGGTCATTGAATTTCAAAGATCACGTTAATCTTAAGATCAATGGAAATTTTGCCGGAAGCCTTGAAACCCGGGGCACATTGACTATTGGCAATTCGGCCGAGGTGCATTCGGATATCAACGGTGATAATATCATCATAGGCGGAAAAGTCACAGGGGATATCATTGCCAATAAAATGCTTGTTCTGATGCCGACAGCGGTTCTTAAAGGCAATATCTCAACACCCAAACTGAATATCGTTGAAGGGGCTGTTTTTCAAGGAAATTGCCAAATGCTCGAACCCTCAAATAACGCTAACGCGCATAATTTATTAAGTATAAAAGAAGTTGCCAAATATCTTGAGATCGGAATTGACGAGATTGAACAACTGGCCAATTCCGGAGATATCCCAGGAATAAGAAACGGGGATATTTGGAAATTCGAACAAGCGGAAATAGACAACTGGGCGTCATCCGCAAAACTCAAATAATGCCTTTTAAAGACTGTTTATGACAACAAATCAATATATTTCCGTACGCGAAACCGCACAAATCCTCCTGATCTCAGAAAAAAAGGTCATGGACATGATAGAAGGGGGAGAACTGCAGGCCTACAGAATCGCCAACAAATTTTTACGGCTAAAAAAAACTGACGTGTTAAATTTAAAAAATTCCGGAGATATCACGCAAGAAAATATGCATTTTACTTACACGCCGGCAGAACGGCTAAAAGATTTTTTTTATTATAATGATTTTTATATCCTTTCGTTTTTTATCATTATTGGATTGCTTTACGTTATCTTTTACCTCTGATGGAAGGAAAACCATTCGAATAAGTTCCTTGAAATTTCTTTTGTTTTCCTTTATAATTCAGACTCTTTACTAAGGCGGGGTAGCTCAGCTGGTCAGAGCACACGGCTCATACCCGTGGCGTCGTCGGTTCAAATCCGACCCCCGCTACCAACCATAAAGGGCCCATACCGGATACACCGGATCCTTTCCTGAAATATTTTAAGGGTTAATTTTCCCTCTTTGCAGTTGATTTAACCATTTTATCTGTGATATAAAAATAAAACTCCATCATTTAAAACAATTAACGTAACCACCATGAACCACTTTGTTATATTTCTTGTATCATTTGCCTGCATTCTCCTTGAACTTTTTTTTGCAAGGATACTTAACCTCAAGGCCTGGAACCATGTCGTCTATATCATCATACCTTTTGCCATGCTGGGCTATGGGATAGGGGCTAATGCGCAGATCCTTACAAACAAATGGACATCTAAAATAGCACCACGAAAGATTATGGCTACATGCTTACTTCTGATAGCCTTCTTCATTTATTTGAGTTTTACCTCGATTGTATCCCTTCCCATTAAAGTCGATTATTTATCTAATGTTTTTGTAAGCCCTCAAGGCATACTCGGGCTTTTACAAGCTTATACGATCTTTATGCTACCTTTTATTTTCATTGGATTTCTCGTTGTTTATCTTTTTTCACACTATAAAGACGATTGCGCGAAACTTTATTTTTTTGATTTGATAGGTGCCGCTTTGGCCGCTTTGAGCTTTGCTTTTCTCATAGACCATTACGGCGTTTCCCGGCCTTTATTCGCTTTATCCATTTTTACCATCAGCCTCGCGCTCATATTGCTGCTGCCAAAAGCAAAAAAACTTCTTATCATCCTTTGCGCGATCTTGCTTTTCCTGAACTTTCAATACGCAAAAGAAATAACGGGCTATTCTATTGATGTGACGAAAGGCTGGGAGTGGATTCCCGGATTTTATCCCAATCAATACGAAGAAATTGATTCCCTATGGCATCCGTTGGGACGGACCGACATTTTCCGCATTACCGGAAAAGAGGCCCGGGAGGATATTCTGTCGCATTCATCCGGAACTTTCGAGATCAACATTGAACCTTATCCGGAATTCACATACTTGTCCACAAACTATTTGGCCGGCACACCTGCCTATAAATATTCCGTCTTGAAGGACCCCTTAAAACCACATTCAATCAAAAAATTCAGCCAACCGATGGAAGCCCCTTATGTGCTGCTGGATAATCCTAAGGTTCTGGTCATAGGTGCCGGCGGGGGCAGAGATATTTTTATGGCCAAATCCCATGGCGCCCCCAAGGTCTTAGGCGCTGAAGTCAATTCCGCGATAGTCCAGGCCATGTCCGCAGGCGGTGTCCTGTATGATTACACAGACCGGATCTATGACAAAGAGGGCGTCGAAGTCTTTAACTGTGATGGACGCTATCTTGTAAAAGTTCAAGAAGAGGAAAGCTTTGACCTGATCGTGCTTAACGGAGTGGATACCTATAGCGGTCTTTCTTCCGGTTCATACGCCTATGCGGAAAGCTACTTATATACAAAAGATGCCATCGTGGATTACCTCAAAATCCTTAAAGAAGATGGACTTATCAATTTTAACCGGTGGTTATTCGCCAGTATGCCCCGGGAAACCCTGAAATTGTTGGCGATCTCATTGGAGGCCTTGACTGAAACAGGGAGTGTTGAACCCTGGGAACATATTATGATCGCGACCAACAAAACAGGATGGTCACTGACATTAATTAAGAAAACTCCTTTTACCGACAACGAAAGAAAAGCGGTGCGTACTTATTTTGACGAACACGATTCCCTGACTTTTTATCCTTACCCGAGAGACGGTCAACTCCTTGAAAATCAACCCTTATCCGCCTTTGAAAAATATGTTTCTTTTTACCAAAGGGGATTACAAGACATCTTTGCCCACGCCTATCCCTTTGATATCTCTGTCATCAC
>JAGYNW010000002.1 GCA_018399915.1 Candidatus Omnitrophota bacterium | reverse complement strand
TTAGCTATTTCAATCTTATCCATCGACATAAAACACCTTTCTTCATATTTTTTTTACTTCATAACAAGATTTGTTTATCGCTGCAGAGTAATCGTCCTGTTTTTCATTATGCTGATTGGCCTTTGGTAAGATCTATAGTTGCGGCCATCTTGGTAGATAAAATTTTCCTGTCAGATCAATTCTTTTTTAGAATATCCTGGAACTCGCTTGGATTCTTCGCATAAGCTATTGCATCTTCATAGGAAATTATGCCTTTTTCAAAAAGAATTTTTAAAGACATGTCCATCGTATGCATACCGAATTTCATGCCGGTCTGGATAGCTGTTGGAATTTGCTCAACAGCCTGCTCTCTTATCAAATTTCTTACCGCAGGTGTCGCCACCAGAACTTCGGTTGCCAAGACCCTGCCTTCAATATCAATGCGCGACAAAAGAGTTTGTGAAACGACACCCTGCAGACCAGCCGATAACTGGAGCCTGACCTGCTGTTGCTGGTGAGAAGGAAAGACATCAATGATCCTCTCGATCGTCTGTGCAGCATCCGGTGTATGTAGGGTTGCTAAGACCAAATGACCTGTTTCCGCTGCGGTCAATGCGGTTGATATAGTTTCAAGGTCCCGCATCTCACCAACCACAATAACATCCGGATCCTGACGCAGGCAGCGTTTAAGTGCCTCGGCAAAAGAATGTGTGTCACTGTAGACTTCACGCTGCTTGATAACAGCGGTTCCGTTCTTATGCACATATTCAATCGGGTCCTCAATGCAGGTAATCATGCAGGCCCTTTTGCTATTAATATAATTGATCATCGCGGCTAGAGTCGTTGTTTTTCCTGAACCAGTTGGCCCGGTAATCAAAACAAGGCCCGTGGGCTTTTGGGCAAATGTAGTAATAGCCAAAGGAAGCCCCAATTCATCCGTGGTGGGAATCTGTGAAGGAATTCTCCGGAAAGCCGCCTCGACACATCCTCTTTGGGTGTGCACATTGACACGGAATCTTTCCAATCCCTCTAGGGCCAAGGAAAAATCTAATTCCAAATCCCTTTCAAATTTTTCTTTTTGCCGGTCTGAAAGAACGCTGTAAACTGTTTTTTTCAGATCATCTTTTTGTAACGGGGGATAATCGGTTACAGATAATTTTCCATCCACTCGCAATATAGGCGGGCTGTTTTCGGTCAGATGCAAATCCGATGCTTTTTGGTCTATGGCAAACTGAAACAATTCTTTAAGATCAATCACGAAGTTCTCCCATATAAGAAAAAATGACAATTAATTCGATTTTTACGATCCTGAATTTTCTGTGATCCAATGAGCAATCCTGCGTATACCTTCCTGAATTCTTTCAAGAGAAGTCGCGAAACTGAGCCGCATAAAACCGGGCGCATTAAATCCTTCCCCCGGAATAATAGCAACGTTGACATCATTGATAATGCGCTTAGCGATTTCTAAAGATTCGCCTAATTGCGAAAAATCACAAAACATATAGAATGCGCCCTCTGGTTTAATATAGCTAACTTTATCAATGGCGTCAATACATGTCATCATCGCATCTCTTCTTTTTTGAAATTCCGCACACATGGCTTTGATATTTTCTTCCGGTTGCTTTAGCGCCGCTAAAGCCGCGGCTTGGCTTATGGAAGACGGACAAGACGTGGAATGATCTTGAATCTTTTTAACATAACTCATGATCTCTTCATCCCCTGCAGAATATCCGATTCGCCAGCCTGTCATGGCATAGGCCTTTGAAACACCATTAACGGTAATGGTTCGCTCATAAATGTCTTTTCCCAATGAAGCGATAGATGTATACGGAGTTTCTGTATATATCAATTTTTCATAAATCTCATCACTAATAACATAAATATCATTTTTCACACAAATTTCAGCAATGGCCGCTAATTCGGATTTTTGGTACAAAGACCCCGTGGGATTAGATGGTGAATTCAATATTAAAATCTTTGTTTTCTCTGTTATATTTTGAGATAGTTGATCAGGAGTAATGCGGAAATGGGACTCTTTTGTCGTGGGAACGATCTTGGGGGTAGCTCCCGCAAGTTTTACCATTTCTGGATAGCTAACCCAATAAGGCGCAGGGATAATCACCTCATCACCACTATCAGCCAAGACTTGAAGGATACAATACAACGAATGCTTAGCGCCACAGGAAACAGCGATTTGCTTAGGCGTATATACCAACTGATTATCTTTTTGAAATTTCTCAGCAATCGCTTCCCGTAAGGCAATCGTTCCTATGCTCGGAGTGTACTTCGTTTGACCGGACTGGATCGCTTTAATCGCAGCAGATTTAATAGCTTCAGGAGTATCAAAATCTGGTTCACCTGCAGCAAAGTTGACGACATCACATCCTTGAGCTTTTAACTCTTTGGCTTTAGCGGTAATGGCCAGAGTACTTGAACCCACGACTTCTTTAACTCTGCTGTTAATAATAGTCAAAATAAGACCTCCTTGTCTATTATTTATTTCCAGATGATTTTTTATTAAAGAATTTCTTGAAACCGCTTATCTTATTACCAATTTTTCCTTTTTTAGGGTCAACGGCATCTTTTTTGTGATGTGTCTTTTCGGCCTCTGCATGCGCATCTTCTTTAGCTGCTTTATCCGAAGGCTTTTCAGTTTTCTCTTCCGTAGCGGTTGGCTTTGTCTTTGGCTTGGCCTTCTTTGTCGTGGCTTTGACGGCATCCTTTTTTGAAGAACCCTTCACCTTTGGCTTACTGAGCACAACTTCTTTTTTCTCTGTTAATTCCAGATAAACCATTTCAGCGCTATCTCCCCGACGGGCGCCAATAGGAATAATGCGGGTATAGCCACCCTTGCGGTCTTTAAAGCGCGGTGCAATGGACGTAAATAGATCGCTGACCAGTTTGTGATCACACAAGACCGCAAACGCGCGTCTTTTATCAGCCAAGGTGCCTTTTTTTCCTAAAGTGATCAGTTGATCCACCAACTTTCTGGATTCTTTAGCTTTGGCTTTTGTTGTGCAGATCCGCTCGCGAACAAGTGTGGATTTCGCAATATCCCGGACCGTTGCCTTTCGATGGCTGGATTTCCTGTTTAATCTATTACCTGCAATTGCATGTCGCATGTTAATCCTTTTTCCTTAATTTTTTCATATCAACTTTCATGCCCAAGCTTAACCCCATAACTTTAAGGATATCATTGATCTCAGTCAATGATTTCTTACCGAAGTTACGAAAAGTTAATAATTCTGACTCAGGCTTTCTTACTAATTCAGCGATCGTCTTAATATTGGCATCCTTAAGACAATTGGCGCTTCTAACAGAAAGCTCTAATTCAGAAATAGGCAATCTCAATTTTTCATAAAATGTTTGTTCTTCAACAGAGATCTCTTCTTCTTCCTCTTCTTCCTCTGGTAATTGTCCATAACTCACAAAAACATCTAAATGTCTTTGCAAAATATTAGCAGCATAAAGCATTGCCTCTTTAGGAGAAATTCCTCCGTTTGTCCATACTTCTGTAATCAACTTATCGTAATCTGTTTTTTGTCCGACACGCGTATTTTCCACACGGTAACTTACCCTGACAATAGGGGTAAAAATGGAATCAACCGCAATAGCGTTAACGGACAAGTCTTTTTTATTTAACTCTGCGGGAACATAGCCTCTTCCTTTAGAAACTTCCAACTCGATACTTAAATTCGTATCCCGGCTTAAAGTGGCAATGTGCAATTCCGGATTAAGGACTTCAATCGTCTCATCACAAACGATATCTGCCGCAGTTACTTCGCCTTTTTTCTCTGCTTTGATAAAAATGGTTTTAGCCACTTTGGAATGAGACCTTAAAACCAATTTCTTGATATTAAGAATAATATCAGAAACAGTTTCCATCACACCGGGAATGCTGGAGAATTCATGCTTTGCCCCTTCAACCTTGATCGATGTAACCGCACTACCCTCTATAGATGACAGCAAGATCCTTCTTAACGAATTTCCTAAAGTAACCCCATAACCTTTCTCAAAAGGCTCAGCGATAAATTTACCATATTTTTCCGTATATGTTGCCTCATCACAGTCCAGCCTTTTTGGCATTTGAAAATCACGCCATTTAACTCCCATGTTTCCCTCCTTGAGTGAATAATCAATTTAAGGTACTTTGTCTTCTTCCCTATGGTAAGATTATCCTGAACGCTTATAAAAACTCTTAATTTAAGATTTACTTAGCTATAAAATATCTTTATTAAGTACAGGAATGAATGATCTAACCTTTTAAAAAATTTTATTATCGTGAATAAAGCTCAACTATCAACTGTTCGTTAACAGGAAAATCCACATCGCCTCTCTCCGGCAATCTCATAACCTTGGCTTTTAACTTCTCTTTATCGACTTCCAGCCAGCCCGGGATGTTGCTTTCTTGGGTCTTTTCGGTTATATCCTTAAAGGTTTTTTGGCCTTTCTTATTGATTCTGATGCTGATTTCATCCCCTTGTTTCAACAAATACGACGATATATTTACTGCACGGTCATTGACCTTGACAAATCCATGTCCAACAAGTTGCCTGGCTTGACTTCGGGAAGTGGCAAATCCGCACTTAAATAAAGCATTATCTAATCTTCTCTCGAGATATTGGAAAAGGATAGCGCCGGTAACATCCTTTTTACTTGCCGCCTTTTTGAAATAACCCCGGAACTGTTTTTCATAAAGGCCATAGATCCTCTTAACCTTTTGTTTTTCTCTCAACTGCAAACCATAGTTTGACAATTTCATCCGTCTGGCATTTCCATGCTCTCCAGGCGCATAACTTTTTTTCTCGAATGAGCATCTATAGGTTGAACAGCGAAGTCCCTTCAACAACAGCTTTTCACCCTCTCGTCTGCATAAACGACATTTTGGTCCAATATATTTTCCCATAACCTTTTATCCTCCTAGACTCTACGTTTCTTTCTCGGCCTACACCCATTATGCGGCAATGGCGTGACATCTCGAATTGAAGTTACCTGTAAACCACCAGCTTGTAGAGACCTTATCGCAGAATCACGTCCTGACCCCGGGCCATTAACCTGGACATCAACGCTCTTTAACCCAAGATCTTTAGCTTTTTTCGCAACGTTTGTTCCGGCAACCTGTGCGGCAAATGGTGTTGATTTTTTGGATCCATTAAAACCGACACAGCCTGGTGTCGACCACACGATTACTTTACCATCCGTATCGGTGATCGTAATGATGGTATTATTGAATGTCGCGCTAATATGTGCGATCCCCTGGGTAATTCCTTTTAATGCTTTTCTTTTTGCTTTATCTTTTCTTTTTTTAGTTACTTTAGCCATTTATCTACCTCGCAAATTATCTTTTCTTTCCACCGATTGATGGTTTTCTTCCTTTACGTGTCCTGGCATTAGTTTTTGTCCTTTGCCCTCTAGCAGGAAGACCTTTTCTATGACGAAGTCCTTTATAAGTTCCAATATCCATTAGCCTTTTAATGTTTTGACTAACGTCTCTCCTCAAATCCCCTTCTACGATAAAATCATTCTGAATAACTGCCGTTATTTTAGAAATTTCCTCATCGGAGAGTTCCTTTGCTCTTTTATCGCCATCAATATTGACTTGCCGCAATATCTTTTTAGCAAACATAGGCCCGATACCATAAATATATTGTAACGAAGCCTCTATCCTTTTCTCTTTTGGAATATCAACACCTAAAATTCTTGGCATAATAAACTACCCTTGTCTTTGTTTATGTTTTGGATTAGTACAAATCACCCTGACAACGCCTCGGCGTCTCACGATTTTGCAATTGCCACATACTCTTTTTACTGATGATTTTACTTTCATTTTATTTGTTCCTGTATGTTATTCTTCCCTTAGTTAAATCATAAGGGGAAAGTTCTAATTTGACTTTATCCCCCGGTAAAATACGAATAAAATGTTTGCGTATCTTTCCGGAAATATGCGCCAATATTTCATGACCGTTTTCTAGCTCTACCTTAAATCTGGCGTTAGGTAATGCCTCTTTGACAACCCCTTCAACTTCAATTAAGTCTTCTTTGGCCATTTCTATTTTGTTAATATTTCAGGACCTTCAGATGTGATAGCGACCGTATGTTCAAAATGAGCTGACGGTTTTGAATCCTGCGTAACGACTGTCCAACTATCACTTAAAATTTTTGTTTTCCAATCGCCGAGATTGACCATAGGTTCGATGGCAAAAACCATTCCCTCCTTTAATTTTGGCCCATTATGTGGCGGACCAAAATTAGGAATTTCCGGGTCCTCATGCAAATTCTTTCCTATTCCATGCCCCACAAATTCCCTGACAACCGAAAAATGATTAGACTCAACATATTTCTGTATGGCATGTGAAATATCTGACAAATGATTACCGACCACGGCTTGCTCTATCCCTTTTAATAAGCCCTTATAGGTAACATCCAATAATTGCTGGCATTCTGGGCTTATATTCCCAACAGCCGCGGAAACAGCCATGTCAGAATAATAATCTTTATAAATAAGGCCAACATCTAAACTGGCGATGTCACCCTCTTGCAAAAAACGTTTAGGGCTGGGAATCCCGTGAACGACCTCTTCATTGATTGAAAGACAAACACACGAGGGAAAACCCCGATACCCTTTAAAGGCGGGTATCACATTATGTTTTCTCATAAGATCTTCGGCAACCTCATCGATCTCCTGCGTTGTAATGCCACTTTTTAAAGAACGTTTTAATTCCGATACGATATCTGATAAAATGTTTCCGGCTTCACGAAGTATTTGAAGTTCTTCTTTTGACTTTATACTAATGCCATTATCCTTCATTAATAATCCTAATCGCTTCGCTGTGTACATCGTGCGGCGCTCTGTCTGCATCTAATTGATGTATCTTGTTTTGCGACTTATAAAATTCAATGATCGAAGCAGTTTTACTCTTATACACTTCCATGCGCGTTTTTATTGTTTCTTCATTATCATCTGAGCGCTGATACAATGAGCCTCCACAGGCATCACATACATTTTCTTGCTTCGGAGGCATATTAACTACATGGTATAATTTCCCGCATTGCTTACAGACCCTGCGCCCTGTAAGTCGCTGAATAACAACGGGTAAACTTGCCTCCAAGTAAAGAACATAATCAATCTGCTCTCCAAGGTTTTCTAAAATCGCGTCTAAATCCTTTGCTTGTTGGTCTGTTCTCGGATAACCATCCAGCAAACAGCCTTTTTGCCGACATTCATCAGAAGATAATTTTTTTTCTATCAATTTCGTTACCAATTGATCCGGAACCAACTCTCCGTTGTCAATATACTTTTTGGCTTCTAACCCTAAATCCGTATTATTCTTCATTTCAAAACGAAGAAGATCCCCTGTCGAAATATGCAAATAATCCAATTTGTCCTTTAAAGTCGCGGCCAATGTTCCTTTTCCCGCGCCAGGAGCTCCAATCAAAATGATTTTCATCTTCTCCCTTTCATTTGGCCTGATTTCATGAAACCGTCGTAATGTCTCATCAATAAATGCGATTCGATCTGCTTCATGGTATCCAACATAACCCCAACGATAATCAAAACACCGGTCCCTCCAAAAAACGATGCGACCAGATACGGCACTCTAAACGATGCCATAATCGCATCTGGCATAACCGCGATCGCACAGATAAAGAGTGCTCCCGCGAGCGTAATCCTTGTCATAACAAAATCTAAATAATCAGCAGTTTTGGCTCCAGGGCGAACTCCCGGGATAAATCCACCATTTTTCTTCATATTCTCAGCAACATCAACAGGATTAAAAACGATGGCAGTATAAAAATAGCAAAAGAATACAATCAATAATCCGTAAATAATGTAATAAAACCAGGTCCCCCTCTGGATCATTGCGGCAATGCCCTGAAGCTGAGGGATGAAACTAGCCAAGGTCGCTGGAAATAAAATAATTGACTGAGCAAAGATAATAGCGATAATCCCCGAGGTATCCACTTTTAATGGGATATATGTACTTTGTCCCCCATAAACTTTTCGCCCAATAATCCGTCTTGCGTATTGAACAGGAATCTTCCTTTGTGCCTGCGTAATCAAAGTGATACAAATAATGACGGAAAACAAGAACGCAATCATTATGATCAAATGAAAAGGTTGGAGTTGAATAGCTCCGCCTTCTTGCGGGGTTAACAATTTTATGAGCATTTGAATCGCTGATGGTGCCGAGGAAATAATACCAGCGGTTATGATCAAAGAAATCCCGTTACCAATACCTTTTTCCTGAATCTGCTCACCCAGCCACATAAGCAACAAAGTCCCGGCTGATAGTGTAATCACTGTCGTTAAACGAAAACTCCATCCGGGAATCGTAATAACGTCAAAACCTTTGAATGTCTGGGGACTTTCAAGCCAAAGGGCGATAAAAAAGGACTGGATCATGGCTAAAGCCAATGTCCCGTACCGGGTGTATTGATTGATCTTGTGATATCCGGCTTGTCCTTCTTTGGAAAGCTTCTCCAGCGCAGGGATAACGGCAGTTAACAACTGCATAATAATTGAACTCGAAATATACGGCATAATTCCCAAGGAAAAAACCGTCATTTTCGATAAAGCGCCCCCTGAAAACATATTCATGATACTGAAAATGCTTCCTGAAGGAGCTGTATTGATTTTTTCAAAGAACTTAACTAACTCAGCACCATTGATTCCTGGTGTTGGGATATAACAACCTACTCTATAAGCGGCAATAATGCCTAAAGTAAAAAGGATCTTTTTCTTTAAATCCGGAATTTTAAAACAATTTGCAAATGAAGATATCATTTATTAAATAACTATTTATTGTGAACTGGTTTTAGGCTCTTTAGTAAATTCTTTTTTCAAGGGCGTTTTCTTAAAAGGCATCTTCTTAGGGATTAGATCCACTGTGCCACCTGCCTTAATGACCTTTTCCTTTGCTGCAGCCGAAATGCTTTTGACTTTTAATTTTAAAGGTTTTGCTATTTCTCCTTTATCAAGGATTTTAAAAGGCTTATTAATGCTTTTGATCAAACCAGCAGTTTTAAGCGATTCCTTATCAATAGCCGCGTTTTCATCAAAACAATTCAAGGACTCTAATGTCACTATCTGGTTTAAAACAGGTCGATGGCTTCGGAAGCCCACTTTCGGCAATCTTCTAATAAGCGGCATTTGTCCACCTTCAGAAGATCGGTTTAACGATGATCCCGACCGGGATTTCTGTCCATTCTCTCCTCGACCACTCGTTTTACCCCATCCTGATCCTTTACCACGGCCAACAATTTTTTTTCTTTTTTTTGAATTTTTTGGCTTTTTTAATTCATGCAATTGCATAACAAATACCCTTAATTATTTTTTTGTTTTTAATCGACTCAACCCATCAATCGTCGCCTTAACCACATTAATCGGATTATTGGATCTATGGCATTTCGTTAAAATATTATGAATACCGGCTCCATCACAAACAGCCCTTACAGGTCCGGAAGCAATAACGCCAGTACCATCGACAGCGGGTTTCAAAAGAACGGTCGCCCCGCCACAACGTCCGATAATTTCATGAGTGATGGTGGTTCCATTTAAAGGGACATTAATCATATTCTTTTTTGCCCCTGTGATCGCCTTCTTAATAGCCGTAGCAACCTCATTGGCTTTATCCAGACAATAACCAACCCTACCTTTCGTATCCCCAACAACAACGAGCGCGCTAAAAGACAAATTCTTTCCACCCTTGGTAACTTTGGTAATACGATTGATGGAAATAACCTTTTCCATCATTTCCGGGACTTCATTTTCCGTTTTCTCTGTACCGGCTGCTTTCGATTTAGGATTTTCCTTCACCTTCGTATGTTTTGCCGGTTCTTTTTTCTTTTCCGATAAAGGTGCTTCTGCCTTTTTTTCAGGAGAAACGCTATCTGTCTGTTCCTCAGAAGATTCCTTAGATTCTTCTTCCTTCGAGTCCTCTATCTTCTCCACAGACTGATCTTGCGGCTCTGAAGCATTCGCTTCCGGAGTTTGCGGATCGTTCTGCGCTTTAGTAGAATCTGGCTTTTTCTCCGTAGAATCCATTCCCGGTTCTTGAGAGTCAAGTTCTTGTTTTATCTCTTCTTGTTGTTTTTCTTCTTCAGGTCTATTCATAATCCTTAAAACTCCATTCCACCTTTTCTTGCAGCTTCGGCAAAGGCCCTGATCCGACCATGGTAAAGCCAGCCTCCACGATCAAAACACACCTTTTTTATTCCTTTTTTCTGTAATTCTGCAGCAAAGGTTTCTCCTAAAGCTGATGCGGCGGCTTTATTACCATTGTGCGGAAGTTGTCCTTTTATCGCTTTATTCAGTGTCGACATACTAGTAATGACTTTTCCTTTAGAATCGTCAATCAACTGAACATAAAAATTATTCAGGCTTCTATGCACACACATGCGAGGAACTTCAGAGGTGCCTGTTACCTTCTTGCGTATACGTTTATGCCTAAAAAATCTTTTTCTCTCTTTAACGTTTGTCTTAGTCATGATTTTCTATCTTTATTTGGTCACTGATTTACCTTGTTTCCTTCGAACATCCTCACCCACATATCGAATTCCTTTTCCTTTATATGGCTCAACAGGTTTCAACCTTTTAATATTAGCCGCCACTTGACCTACGGCAACATTATCCGGGCCTTCGATTATGATGAGTGTTTGCTTTTTATCAATTGATATTTTCACATCACCAGGAATATTATAGATAACAGGATGACTAAAGCCTAAATTCAGGTTTATTTTATCGCCTTCTAACTGTGCGCGAAAACCTATTCCTTGAATTTCCAATTCTTTCTTGTGTCCTTTAGTAACACCCATCACCATGTTAGCAATACGAGCACGCATGGTGCCATGGTTCGCCCTGCTCTGTTTTGAGTTTGATTCCCTGATTACTTTAATCTGTTCATCAGCCGTTTCTACTTTGGTGCCTGATAAAATATCTAAGTCTAATTTACCATTGGGCCCTTCTAACGTAATAATCCCCCCATCAATATTGACTTTTACATCTTTTGGAAGATTAATTGGATTTTTTCCTATTCTTGACATTTTTATTACTCCTGCGACATGCTCCGCATCGTCGATTTATTACCAAATATGGCACAATACTTCACCACCGATATTTAATTTACGTGCTTCTCTGCCAGAAATCACTCCCTTGGAAGTAGACATAACAGCGGTTCCTAATCCATTCAGGACTTTAGGAATACTGCTGGCTTCCACATAAACCCTTAACCCTGACTTAGAGATCTTCTTCAATCCCGTTATCGTTGATTTCTTTCCATCATATTTTAAATACACTTTAAATGTCCCTTGGACATTATTTTTCATAAAACGGAAATCTTCAATATACCCATTATCCTTAAAAATTTGTAAAATATTCCCTGCCATCTTGGAACCCGGTATATCAACAGTTTCTTTTCTGATCTGACTTCCATTGCGAATAATCGTCAATAAATTACTGATTGGATCATTTAATGACATAATTTCAAACCCCTTTATTACCAGCTTGCTTTTTTGACCCCTGGGATTTCACCTTTCCAGGCTAATTCTCTAAAACAAATACGGCAGATGCCAAAACGGCGCAAATAGCCTTTGGGCCGACCGCATAACTGACATCGATTGTGTTTTCTTGTAGAAAATTTTGGTTCTTTGAAAGCTTTTAATGTTAATGCTTTTTTTGCCATAATTAACTCTTTTTACTTTTCCTGAAAGGCATCCCTAACATACTGAGCACGGCTTCTGTTTGCTCTCGGGGTCCCTTGTTAAAAACTAAAGTTATGTCCATTCCTTGCGTATACTTAATCCGCCCGGAATCAACCTCTGGAAAAATGGACTGATCACTTAATCCCAAACTGTAATTCCCCTGTTTATCAAAAGATTTGACAGGTACTCCATTAAAATCTCGAATACGTGGAAGCGCTACATTGACCAACCTGTCCAAAAATTCATACATTTTGGTGCGCCTTAAATTGACGACACATCCAATCGGCATTTTTTTTCTCAATTTAAAATTTGAAACCGCAATCTTTGCTCTGCGGATAACAGGTTTCTGACCGGTAATCTCCGATAAGATCTCAACTGCATTGTCCATCATCTTAATATCCTGAATAGCCCCGCCGACACCCATATTGACAACTATTTTTTCCAATCGAGGAACAGACATGCTGTTTTTTAATTCAAATTTTTGTTTAACTTGAGGAACAACTTCTTCTAAATATTTTTTTTGTAAATTCACCTGCACTTTAGATCACCTCTCCGCTCTTTTTACTGATACGCACTTTTGATCCATCCTTAAGAACAGACACGCCGAACCTCGTTGGTCTATTTGTTTTTTTATCCAATAACATAATATTTGATAAATGGATCGGCGCTTCTATTTCAACAAAACCGCCTTGTTGGTCCTGCTGGGTTCTCCTTCGAGCTTTTTTTACTAAATTGATATGCTCGATAATTGCACGATTATCTTTGGGTAATATTTTTAGAACTTTCCCTGTTTTTCCTTTATCTTTACCCGCGATAACCATGACTTCATCATTTTTTTTAATTGATAACATGCTAGACCACCTCTGGTGCTAATGAAATTATTTTCATATAATCCATATTTCTTAATTCGCGGGCAACCGGTCCGAAAACACGTGTTCCTTTGGGGTTTCCCGCATCATCAACAATAACAACGGCATTAGTATCAAAACGGACATACGTCCCATTGGCGCGCCTGATCGGAGATTTGGTTCTCACTATGATCCCCTTTACTTTGTCCCCTTTTTTAATCGGTGCATCCGGCCCGGATTCCTTGACGTTAACCTTTATCGTATCACCTATCTTCGCATAACGTCTGCCTTTGGCATGAAGGACCCCTATCATAGAAACCTTTCGAGCCCCTGAATTGTCGGCAACATTTAAAATGCTTTTCATATAAATCATAATAACCTCTTTAATTTTTACGAACAACTCTTCTTAAAATCCATCGTTTATCCTTCGATAACGGGCGAGTTTCCATAATCGAAACAAGATCACCCATTTTGGATTCATTATTTTCATCATGAACTTTAAATTTTGCTGCCGCCTTAATAACCTTGTGGTACTTATCATGTTTCGTTGCCAATTTTACCTGTACCACACGGGTCTTTTGCATTTTATCGCTGAGCACTATGCCTTCTAAAACTCTTCTTTTATTTTGTCTTTTGACTGCTTCGCTCATTCTCTAATTCTCTTTCTTTTAATATGGTAAAGATTCTGGCAATGTCCCGTTTCAAATCCTTAAAACGAGAAGGTTTTTCTACCGTACCCATTCTTTTATGAAAATGCAAATCAAAAAGCTCCTTTTTAAGACTTTTTTCTTTTTGAATCAATTCTTCGTTTGTCTGTTCTCTTAATTCTTTTGCTTTCATATCACATCCTCAATCTTTTATCGACTCCCTATGTATTATCCCTTGTTACAAATTTTGTTTTCACCGGGAGTTTAAAAGAAACCAATCGAAAAACATTCCTGGCAAAATCTTCCGGAACACCGGAAAGCTCAAAAACAACCTTGCCTCGTTTTACTCTGGCAACCCAATGATCCAAATCGCCTTTGCCTTTTCCCATGCGTGTTTCAGCCGGTTTTTTCGAAACAGGTTTATTGGGAAATACGTTTATCCATAATTTCCCAATCCCTTTCATCTTTCTGGCAACAACGATACGGCAGGCTTCAATGTGATTTCCGCGAATAAAACCATTTTCCAAGGCTTTAAGTCCGTATTCACCAAATGTGATCTTACTTCCCGCAGTTGCGATTCCCCGTATCTTCCCTTTCTGGGACTTTCTATATTTAACTTTTCTCGGCATTAAAACCATGTGTTAGCTCCAATATATATTTACGTCAATGCTATGATTTATTTATTCTTTTTTCCTTTGGCTTCGGTTTGCCTGCGCTTATTACTCGGCTTAACCGCCCCTTCTCTATTGATTTCTTTAATGATGTCTCCCTTGTAAACCCAAACTTTAACGCCTAAGACCCCATATGTGGTTTGAGCTTCAGCAAATCCATAATTAATCTGAGCTCTAAATGTATGCAAAGGAAGTTTTCCTTTTTTATATGTTTCTTTACGCGCCATCTCGACTCCATTAAGCCTGCCCGAGCACTTGATCTTGATCCCTTTGGCTCCGGAATTCATCGCATTATCAATGGCACGTTTCATAGCTCGCCTGAAGGCGATACGTTTTTGCAACTGAAAGGCAACATTCTGAGCAATTAACTGTGCTTCAATGGCGGGATTCTTTACTTCCCTTGGATCAATGGCAATCTCTTTACTGGAAATCTTGCCTAATTCGTCCCTCAGTCTGTCTATATCCGCACCACGTCTGCCGATAATTACACCTGGTCGAGCGGTATCAATAATAACTTTAATTTTATCGGCTAACCTTTCAATCGTAATTTTAGCAATAGCGGCTTGAGCAAATCTTTTTTTAATAAAATTCCTGATTTTCTGATCTTCAATAATATTCTTTGAAAAATCTTGTTTATCGGCATACCAAAGACTGCGCCAATTATCAATATATCCAATTCTTAATATTATCGGACTTACTTTTTGCCCCACTGAGAGCCTCCTCTTATTTCGTTAAAACATCCAACTCTATAGTCAAATGCGTGGTTTTCTTTAATATCCTAGTTGCCCTTCCAAAAGCAGCCGCTCGGAACCTTTTCCAGGTTGGACCTTGGTCTGCAAAAATCTTCGATATAAATAATTGATCTTCACTAAGTCCTTTTTGTTTAGCATTATTAATCGCGGACTCTAATACTTTTTGGATCTTATCTTTAAAACCCTTATTCAAATGGGTTAAGATCGCTATGGCCGAATTAACGTCCTTTCCTCTCAATAGATCAATTACCTCTCTGACCTTTGTAGGTGAAACTCTCATATATTTACTTTTAGCAACTGCAATCATTGTTTAATCCCTTTGTCTCTTAAGTCTTCTGCGGTGCTTTCTTGGCTTTTACACCACCATGCCTCCTGAAAATACGGGTTGGAACAAATTCTCCCAATTTATAACCAACCATGTTTTCAGTTATAAATAAAGGAATATGTTTTTTACCATCATGAATGGCTATGGTATAGCCAACAAATTCCGGAACAATGGTGGACCGCCTCGACCACGTCTTAATGGGCTGTTTTTGACCTGACTCAACCATCCGATGAAATTTCTTAATTAAAGTTTCTTCAACATATGGACCTTTTTTAATTGAACGTGGCATATTACTTTGAACCTCTTCTTCGGATAATATATTTATTAGAAAATTTCTTCTTCTTACGCGTTTTGAATCCTTTTGTCGGTTTCCCCCAAGGGGTCACTGGATGCGGATTCCCTTGAGGCGCTTTTCCTTCACCCCCACCATGCGGATGATCAACCGGATTCATAACAACACCCCGTACTTGTCCTCTGCGGCCTAACCATCGCATTCTTCCAGCTTTTCCCAACGATTGACTCTCATGCTCCACATTACCTATCTGTCCGATTGTCGCCCGGCATTCTAAAGAAATCTTTCGGACCTCACTGGATGGCATCCGAATAAAGGCAAATCCTTTCTCCTTCGCCATAATCTGAGCTGAAGTTCCTGCTGAACGTGCAATTTGCGCACCCTTACCTGGCTTCAATTCTATATTATGAACAGCTGTTCCTAAAGGAATCCTTTCTAGAGGCAAACAATTTCCAGCCTTAAACTCAATTGATTGCTTATAAGTACTGACTATTTTATCGCCGACAGAAAGAGTTAGCGGAGCTATAATATAGGCTTTTTCATTCTCAGGATATTGAATAAGGGCTATCCTCGCGGACCTGTTAGGATCGTACTCGATCGCAAGAACTTCCGCTTCCACATCGATCTTATTTCGCTTAAAATCAATCATGCGGTACATCCTTTTATGTCCGCCACCTCTGTAGCGGCATGTGATGCGACCATTATTATTGCGGCCCCCACTTCGTTTCAATGGTTTCAATAGCGATTTCTCAGGTTTCGCCTTTGTAATCCCACTAAAGTCCGAAATAGCTGTATGCCTTAAACTGCTTGTTGTCGGTTTGAATTTCTTAATTCCCACAATTACGTTACCTCAATTTTTTGGCCTTCTTTTAGAGTAACAACCGCTTTTTTCCAAGGAGTTGTTTTTCCTAATTCTTGCCTGACCCGTTTTTGTTTCGCCCGCACTATTGATGTATTGACGGACTGAACCTTTACTTTATAAATTTCTTCAACCGCTTTTTTGATCTCAATTTTATTTGCTGTTCTGGCTACCTGAAAAAGGTACTTCCTCTGTGGCTCTATCATCGTCCCTTTTTCTGTCCGAACCATTGTTTTTATAATATCGTAACAAGTTATCACTTTTGTACCCGTTCTATTAATTTATTAAATGCCGTTTTTGTTAATAGGACTTTTTTATTCCTCAAAATGTCGTAAGCGTTTACATCCTCAACGCGCATAATATTGAAACGAGGAATATTTCGAGAAACTCTGATGATGCTTTGATCGCTTCCATCAAGTATGGCTAATATCTTCCCGCTTAAATGCAATGACTTAAGAAGCTTGTCAAATTCTTTGGTTTTCGTAAACTCCTGCTTGATATCATCAACGCAAACCAAATCATTACTCTTAATTTTTGCATTGAGACTTTCCCGCAATGCAGCTCTTTTAATTTTTTTCGGCATAGAATAACCAAAATCTCTTGGATGCGGACCGAACGTCACACCACCGCCCTTCCATAACGGCGATCTTGAAGAGCCGACTCTTGCACGACCCGTGCCTTTTTGCCGGTAAGGCTTCTTTCCTCCTCCGGAGACTTCGCCTCTTTCTTTTGTATCTGCATTTCCTTGACGTATAGACGCCTGATACATAATAACCGCTTGATGGATAACATCTTTATTCACTTTTTCGCCGAATAAATCAACCGGAATCTCAATCTTTGCGGATTCTTTGCCATCTAATATGTTAACAACTGATAAACTTGTCAAATCGCCCTACCTTTTTTACTTCTTCTTAGCCTTAGCTTTAGCCTTACTTTGCTTCATAGGATTAACTTTATGTACAACTGCCGGTTTGACCTCATCAAGAGATTTAAAAGCTTTCTTCGCGGAACGACAAATATAAACAGTTGCATTTTTATGCCCCGGGATACCCCCCTGAACAAGCAAAAAATTATTTTCCGCATCTACTTTTAAAACCCTTAGACCTTGAACGGTAGCTCGCTTGTTTCCCATTTGCCCAGGCATATTCGTTCCCTTTAAAGTCCGGGAAGGATCTGCACTTGCGCCAATAGAACCGACACGTCTGTGATGCATTGAACCATGCCCCTTAGGACCACCGGACCAATGCCATCTTTTCATGCCTCCCTGAAACCCCTTGCCGATAGAAACACCCTGGACATCAACAAAATCTCCCGGCTTAAAAAAATCGACATTGATATTTTGACCTATCTTGTATTCCTTATTATCGGAGGAAGCAAACTCTTTAATGACCCTCATCGCTGGTACGCCGATCTTTTTAAAGAATCCTAACTGAGGTTTTTTCGCTCGCGATTCCTTTATGGGATCAAATCCCAATGTGACTTTATTTGGAGATTCTTTCAGCTCCAATATCGTGCATGGCCCGGTTTCGATAACAGTCACAGGCAAAATACTGCCATCTTTATCAAAAATTTGCGTCATGCCGAGTTTTTTTCCTATTAATCCTCTGATCATTGTATGAACTCTTTAATTTTTTTTATTGTTTAATTTCAACATCGACCCCAGCGGGTAGATTCAATTTCCTCAAAGCCTCTACCGTCTTCGCGGTTGGCTCCAGCAAATCAATCAGCCTTTTATGAGTCGCCAGTTGAAACTGTTCTCTTGACTTTTTATCGACCACTGGTGAACGTAATACAGTATAAAGCTCTTTTTTTGTTGGCAGTGGCACCGGGCCGGAAATCTTAGCTCCGGTACGGATAGCAGTATCAACAATTTCTTGAGCGGACTGGTCTATCAACCTGTGGTCATAAGCCTTCAGTTTTATTCTTATTTTTTGCATTATTTCTTTGTTCCTTAAGTAATAACGGCCTTTTCTTATTCAATAACCTCATGAATGACGCCGGCACCTACGGTTCGGCCGCCTTCACGGATAGCGAAACGCAATTCTTTTTCAATCGCGATCGGCTGAATAAGTTCAACTGTCATTTCAACATTGTCACCAGGCATACACATTTCAACGCCGTCAGGTAAAATCGCTGTTCCAGTCACATCGGTTGTTCTGAAATAAAATTGCGGTCTATAGCCTTTAAAAAACGGCGTATGGCGTCCACCTTCTTCTTTCTTTAAAACATATGCTTTTGCCTTGAATTTGGTATGCGGAGTAATCGATCCTGTCTTGGCCAAAACTTGTCCTCTTTCGATATCTTCCTTAGCAATTCCTCTTAACAAAAGCCCGACATTATCTCCAGCTTGACCTTCTTCCATCTCTTTTCTAAACATCTCAACACCGGTCACAACTGTTTTCATGATATCCTTTTTGACTCCGACGATCTCAATTTCTTCTCCAACCTTAACCTTACCTCTTTCAATTCTTCCGGTAGCAACAGTTCCTCTTCCGGAAATCGAAAATACGTCCTCTATAGCCATCAAAAACGGCTTATCTAGATCCCTGACAGGTTCTGGAATAAAATCATCAACCGCCTGCATAAGATCAAGAATACATTTGGTCTTAGCTTCATCTTCCAAATTGTTCAAAGCATCCAAAGCACTTCCCTGGATGATCGGAGTATTATCTCCATCATATTGATATTTTGATAACAACTCCCTCAATTCCATTTCAACTAATTCAAGAAGCTCTTTATCTTCTACTTGGTCGCATTTGTTCATAAAAACAACCAAAGAAGGAACATTTACCTGGCGGGCTAAAAGGATATGCTCTTTAGTTTGAGGCATAGCACCATCAGCAGCGGATACAACCAAAATCGCTCCATCCATCTGAGCCGCACCTGTGATCATATTTTTAATGTAATCAGCGTGACCAGGACAATCAATATGAGCGTAATGTCTTTTATCTGTTTCATACTCAAGGTGAGCAATATTAATAGTAACGCCGCGTTCCTTTTCTTCCGGAGCATTGTCAATCGAATCATATGAACGCTCTTGGGCAAAACCTTTTTTCGCTAATAACATAGTAATCGCTGCGCTTAATGTAGTTTTTCCGTGATCAACGTGGCCGATTGTACCAATATTCATATGCGGCTTGTTACGTACAAATTTTTCCTTAGCCATAAAATGCCTCCTTTTTTTGAATATAACAAATTTTACAAATTCTCTTGTTTATTTTAAAATAACTTTTACTTCTTTGCGAGTAACGACTCTCTTGCCCCGATGATTTTATCGGCGACATACTTTGGTACTTCCGCATAAAAAGCCGGCTCCATCGCAAAAGAAGCCCTCCCCTGAGTCAAAGAACGAGATGTATTCGCGTAATTAAACATCTCTGCCAAAGGAACCTCACATCGTGCGGTTTTTAAAGTCCCTTGGGTTCCCAAATTTACGATCTTCGCTCTCCTTGTATTTAGATCGCCTAAAAGCGCACCCATGAATTCCTCCGGGGATGTTAACTCGAGATCCATAACCGGTTCCAAGAAAACTGATCCCCCTTTTGCAAGGGCTTCTTTAAGGGCGATTTTAGCCGCCAATTGAAAGGCTAATTCACTTGAATCTACTTCATGAAAGGATCCATCTACTAAAGTAACTACAATATCGGTTACAGGATATCCAGCAAGTATACCATTTAATGCGCCAGAATCAATACCTTTTTTTACCGCAGGTATATACTCTCGAGGAATAGAGCCTCCTCTGATCTTATCGACAAAAACAACACCTTCTCCCCGGTTTTCTGCAGGTTCGACATTGATGACAACGTGACCGTACTGACCACGCCCACCGCTTTGCGAAATAAACTTACCCGTAATTCCCATTGCCTTGCCCTGAATGGTTTCTTTATAGGCGACTTGAGGTCGACCAATGTCAGTTTCCAAATTGAACTCTCTTTTCATGCGATCAATAATAATATCTAGATGCAATTCACCCATACCGGAAATAATCGTTTGTGCAGTATCTTGATCGTAGTTAACTCTCAAGGAAGGATCCTCATCCAAGAATTTTCTTAAGGTCAATCCTAACTTGTCCTGATCTGCCTTTGTTTTTGGTTCTATTGACATCGAAACAACAGGTTCAGGAATACGCATATTTTCAATAATAATAGGGTGGTCCTGATCACAAATGCTGTCCCCGGATTTAGCGCCTTTTAATCCAACCAATGCAACGATCTCTCCGGCTGAAGCCTTTTGGGCGATAACCTGTTTATTCGAATGCATGACAACGATCTTGGCCAATCTTTCTTTGGTTTTATTCGTAGAATTATATACCTGTTCACCCGAACCAATAGACCCGGAGTAAACACGCGTGTAAAATAATTTCCCAACATAAGGATCTGTCGCAACCTTGAAAATCAGTCCGCTGAAAGGCGCTTTAACATCTGTCGGCCGTTTAATTTCTTCCTCGCTCTTAGGATCAATGCCCCAAACTGGAGGCACATCTAAAGGTGAAGGCAAGTAATCACATGCCGCGTTAAGCAATAACTGTACCCCCCGGTTCCTTAAAGCGGTACCTATCAGGACTGGCATAAAGGTGTTAGCAATAACGCTTTTACGAATTGCCTCTTTGATCTCTTGTGTGCTGATTTCCTGCTCTTCCAGAAATCTTTCCATAATCATATCATCGGCATCCGCAAGTTTTTCAAATAAATCGTGCCGAGCCTCTTGTACTTTATCTTTTAAATACTCGGGCACATCCGAAATCTTAATCTTACTGCCCTGTTCATCTTCATATACATAGTATTTGTTATCAACAATATCAACAATGCCTTTAAAGTCTTCTTCCGTACCATCTAAAATTTGAATCGGAGCCGCGTTACAACCTAATCTGTCCCTTATTTGTGAAACAACATTCTGATAATTGGCCCCAAGCCTGTCTATTTTGTTAATAAAAGCAATCCTAGGGACTTGATACCTATCAGCTTGCCTCCACACTGTCTCTGTCTGCGACTGGACGCCACTTGTCGCACATAAAACTACGACCGCGCCATCCAATACTTTCAAGGAACGTTCCACCTCAATAGTAAAATCCACGTGTCCCGGGGTATCGATAATATTGATCTTTTTATCATTCCAAAAACAAGTCGTATTTGCAGAAGTGATCGTAATACCTCTTTCTTGCTCTTGAGCCATCCAATCCATCGTAGCATTACCTTCATCGACCGTACCCATTTTATGAATAACGCCAGCGTAAAACAAAATCCTTTCGGTGGTTGTTGTCTTACCGGCATCAATGTGGGCGATAATCCCAATGTTTCTACAATCTTTTAAACCTATATCTGACATTTTTTCGTCTTTATCTAGATGTACTATTATTTATTAATAACTATCCCAACTATCCTTAAAGAAACAAGAAGAGTTGGGAGTGTGTTTTTTTACCATTTTAAATGTGAGAACGCTTTATTGGCTTCTGCCATTTTATGCGTATCATCCCGTTTTTTGACCGCAGCACCTTCTCCATTATAAGCCGCTAACAATTCATCAGCTAACTTCACATTCATCGGTCGGCCTTTTTTCTTGCGAGCAAAGTCCCGGATCCAACGCATGGCCAAAGCGTTTCCCCTTGCCACCTGCACCTCTACAGGCACCTGATAGGTTGCCCCACCAAGCCTTCTGGCTTTAACTTCCAACCGCGGACGCACATTGTCGATCGCCTTATTGAAAGCTTTTAAAGCATTGTTTTCCTGTGCCTTCTTCTCTAATATATCAATGGCAGAGTAAACGATATTCTCAGCAATTGTCTTTTCCCCCTTGTACATAACATTATTAATAAATTTGCTTATTAATTGACTGTTATACTTTGGGTCACCTGCTAAAGGTCTTTTTTCCGCTGAACGTCTTCTCATTTTTATTTTTCTTCCCTTCTTGTCCCATATTTAGAACGTGATTTTTTTCTTTTGCTGACTCCTGCCGTATCCAGTGTGCCACGAACTATGTGGTAACGAACCCCCGGGAGGTCCTTGACTCTACCGCCTCGAACTAACACAATAGAGTGTTCTTGTAGATTATGTCCTTCCCCCGGTATGTAGGAGGTAACTTCAAATTTATTTGAAAGCCGCACCCTAGCGATTTTTCGTAACGCCGAGTTCGGTTTTTTTGGCGTCATCGTTTTTACCTGAAGACATACTCCCCTTCGAAAAGGGCAATTCTGTAAAGCAGGAGATTTAGTTTTCTTCTTTTTCTGAATCCGCGACTTCCGAATCAGTTGTTGTATCGTCGGCATATTTCACCATTTCCACTTCGTTATATTGTTTTAAACCTGAACCTGCAGGGATCAAATGACCCACAATTACGTTTTCTTTTAGGCCGCAAAGGAAATCGATTTTACCAGAAGAGGCTGCCTCTGTCAAGACTCTCGTTGTCTCTTGAAAACTTGCGGATGAAATGAAACTGTCCGTCGTCAAAGACACCTTTGTGATACCTAAAAGCAACGGCGTTGCTTTTGCAGGCTTTCCTTTTTTCTTAATTATTGCATCGTTAACTTTTTTAAAAGCCACGCGATTAACTTGTTCGCCGATAAGAAAATCTGTATCGCCGGAATCCTCAATCTTTACCTTTTTGAGCATTTGGGAAATAATAAGCTCGATATGCTTATCATTGATCCTAACACCCTGAAGACGGTAAACCTCTTGGACTTCATTCAATAAATATTCCTGAAGGACCTTATCCCCGCAAACCCTCAAAATATCATGGGGAACGACCGGGCCATCTGTCAGTTGTTGTCCGGCGAAAACGCGGTCCCCTTTATAAACATTAGGATGTTTGCCATGCGGGATAGCGTATTCGGAGGCCATACCCGTCGGGCTTTTTACAATAATCGTCCTTCTTCCCTTCTTATCTTCCCCAAACTCTACAACACCATCAATCTCACTAATGATAGCAGGATCTTTCGGTTTTCTGGCTTCAAAAAGTTCTGCAACACGAGGAAGACCACCAGTAATGTCACGGGTTTTTCCTATGCCCCGAGGGATCTTCGCCATCAAATCTCCGGCTTTCACAACTTGCTTATCCTTTACAAGGATATGCGCCCCCAACGGAATAGAATAAATCCCGACAATCTCTTCCTTGTCATCCGTAATAATTATCTGAGGATGAAATTCCTGTTTATGTTCAACAACCACTCTTTCAACAATCCCGGTTACAGGATTATGCTCTTCCTGAACAGTGACATCAGGGATAAGATCCTCGGAGTTAACGATACCTTTAACCTCCGTGATGATCGGAAGCGTATAGGGATCCCAAGAAACAAAAATGCTATCTTTTTTTACCGTTTCGCCATCTGCGACTTTAATAATGGCACCCTGTGGCAATTGATATCTTTCATACTCTCTACCGAATTCATTGTTAATGCTAATCGACCCATTACGATTCAAGACGATAAACTCATTATCTTTGGCAACCACCCGCAATTGATGATATTTAACCGAGCCTTTATTTTTTGCCTTGTAAAAAGACTGTTCGATCGCTCTACTTGCCGTCCCACCGATATGGAACGTGCGCATGGTTAACTGCGTGCCCGGCTCGCCAATACTTTGAGCGGCAATGGTCCCGACTGATTCGCCAACTTCCACCAAGCGCTGCGTCGCTAAATTACGCCCATAACATTTGACGCATAAGCCTCTTTCCGCCTCACAGGTAAGAACGCTACGGATACGCACCTTCTCAATTCCTAAATGTTCAATAAACTCGGCTGTTTCTTCATCGATGACCGCTCCGGCCTCGACCACTTTCCTATCAGTAACAATATCCACGATACTGTCTAAAGCTACGCGACCAATAATCCGTTCTTTCAAACTTACAACTAACTCATCACCTTCCACGATCGCAGAAACAGTAATCCCATTCAAAGTATTACAATCATCTTCAGTAATAACCATCTCTTGGGCGACATCAACCAAACGGCGCGTCAAATAACCGGCATCCGCTGTTTTTAAGGCGGTATCCGCTAAACCTTTACGCGCGCCATGCGTAGAAATAAAATATTCCAAAACTGTCAAGCCCTCACGAAAACTTGCGGTAATAGGATTCTCTATAATCTCACCTGACGGTTTCGCCATTAATCCTCGCATTCCAGACAACTGACGTATCTGCAAACGGGATCCACGCGCGCCTGAATTTGCCATAATACATACGGGGTTCAGTGGATGCATTTGATTGAAAACAAGATCAGAAATTACCTCGGTGGTATGCGTCCAGACATCAATGATCTTGTTATATCTTTCACGGCCCGTAATGATCCCTTTTCTGTACTGCTCTTTAATCTTATTTATTTCGACTTTAGAATTTTTTAAAATTTGTGCTTTTTCATCTGGGATAGTTAGATCTCCCATTCCGATAGAAATTCCCGCTAAAGTTGCATTCACAAATCCGAAATCTTTCATGTCATCCAAAAGTTTAATTGTGACGTTCTGTCCAAACCTTTTGTGACAATCAGAAATAACCGCACCAATTTTTTTCTTATCCAATAATTCATTGACAAAACCGTATCCCTCAGGTAACAATTCATTTAAAAGTACCCGACCTACCGTTGTCTCGATAATATTGTTTTTCGGTTTAGATTCTGTCGTTTCATCCCCTCCCTCATTCTCGGCTTCACTCAAAGCTTCTTCCTGAGTAATAATCAACGAAGGCTTTTCTTCTCCCCAAACAACATCATCTGTCTTTAACTTTATCCTCTGATGCATCTTGACAAAACCGTCATTATAGGCAATAACCGCTTCATCCTTGCATCCAAAAATCCGACTATCCTCTTGTGGATTTTCCTCTTCTTTTGTTAAATAATATAATCCCAAAACAACATCCTGAGACGGGGTGACAACCGGCCTTCCATCCGCAGGCGAAAATAAGTTATTAATTGATAATAACTCAATGCGACATTCAATTTGGGCTTCAATTGATAGAGGAACATGAACTGCCATTTGATCCCCATCAAAATCTGCGTTAAAGGCAGCACATACCAGTGGATGCAATTTAATGGCCTTACCCTCTACAAGCACTGGATAAAACGATTGAATACTCAAACGATGCAGCGTCGGCGCCCGGTTCAACATAATAGGATGATCTTTTATAACCTCGTCTAAAATATCCCAAACTTCTACCTTGGCTCTTTCTACCATCCGCTTTGCGCCTTTAATGGTATGTACAAATCCTTTTTCTCTCAACTTTCGGATAATAAACGGCTCAAAAAGCTCAAGCGCCATTTTCTTGGGCAACCCGCATTGATGAAGTTTTAACTCGGGCCCAACAACAATAACTGAGCGTCCGGAATAATCAACACGCTTACCCAGGAGGTTCATGCGGAATCGACCTTGCTTTCCCTTAAGCATATCCGATAATGATTTCAACGGTCTATTCCCAGAGCCTAAAACTGGCCGGCCATGCCTTCCATTGTCCAATAAAGCATCGACCGCCTCTTGCAGCATTCTTTTTTCGTTGCGACAGATGATTTCTGGCGCCTTCAAATCCATTAATTTCTTCAATCGATTGTTTCGATTGATCACCCTGCGATAAAGGTCATTCAAATCTGACGTAGCGAACCGTCCCCCCTCCAAAGGCACTAATGGCCTTAAATCCGGAGGGATTACCGGCAATACATCCAAAACCATCCACTCTGCGAGGTTATCAGATGCCCGGAAATCTTCAACAATTTTCAATGTGCGGGCTAACTTTTTAGCATTTGTCCCGGAAGGATTGGCTTTTTCCAAATCTTTTCGAAGTTTCTTGCTTAAATCTTTTAAATCCAGTTCTTTAAGGATTTCTCTTACAGCCTCCGCACCAATCTTAGCCTTAAAAGCCCCACCATATTTGACAAGGGCTTCTTGATACTCATCTTCAAAAAGGAACTGCCTTTTCTTTAATGGAGTATCTCCTGGATCGACAACAATATATTCTTCATAGTAAATTAACTTCTCTAAATCCTTAAGACCGATCTGCATCAATGCGGATAGTCTGCTTGGAACCGCTTTATAGAACCAAATATGCGTAACCGGGCAGGCCAACTCAACATGTCCCATCCTTTCTCGTCGGACGGAAGACCTTGTACATGTTACCCCACAGCGGTCACACGTAATCCCCTTAAATTTGATCCCCTTGTATTTTCCGCAGTTACACTCCCAATCACGAACAGGACCAAAGATTTTTTCACAAAAGAGACCATCTTTTTCCGGCTTCAAGGTGCGGTAATTAAGAGTTTCTGCCTTTTTCACGACACCTGATGACCATGAACGAATAACATCAGGGGACGCTATCTTGATTACGACTCTGTCTCTTTGCTTTATGTCATCTTTTTTCTTTGTCATTATCTTTTTTCTTATCTTTTTTGTATTTATAAGTTTTCAAGAATTTTAGATGAAGGTTCTTCTTTTTCTTC
The DNA here is from genome assembly GCA_018399915.1 of Candidatus Omnitrophota bacterium. Taxonomy (GTDB): domain Bacteria; phylum Omnitrophota; class Gorgyraeia; order Zapsychrales; family Zapsychraceae; genus M55B153. Next base: position 290 of record JAGYNW010000002.1, on the reverse strand, counting down.
ATTCGCTCTAATCATCTGAATATCCAAACACAAACCTTGAAGCTCCTTGACAAGAACGTTAAAGGATTCAGGGGTTCCCGGTGTAAGCTTTTGTTGCCCTTTGACAATAGCTTCATACATCCGGCTTCTCCCCATAACATCATCACTTTTCACTGTTAAAATTTCCTGCAAAGTATACGCTGCGCCATACGCCTCAAGAGCCCAGACTTCCATTTCCCCAAAACGCTGTCCACCAAAATGGGCCTTTCCACCTAACGGCTGTTGCGTAACCAAAGAATACGGACCAATCG
>JAGYNW010000199.1 GCA_018399915.1 Candidatus Omnitrophota bacterium | reverse complement strand
ATTACAGGCTGTTATTGATGATTATTTTCCTGAGTTAAGAGGTATATTTTGGTCGATGAAAGCTAAGGGGTTATGGGCGGTATTGGAGAGATGTCCTTTCCCGGAGGATGTGTTGAAGAAGGATGTTAAAGAAATAACAGAGATCATCGCAGAGAGTTCAAAGCGAAAAGGAAAAGCAATAGAAAAAGCAGAGAGTATTTATAAAGGAGCAAGAGAAAGTATAGGATTGAAATATGTGAGTAAGGCAGATCGGTATCGATTAAAGATGTGTTTGACGGAGATTAAGAAGGCAGAGGACCAGCTCAAAGAAGTTGAAGGACAATTAAAGGGTTTATTGAAGGGATTGCCAAGTGCAAAGATCTTGATGTCGATAAGAGGAGTTGGTGTGATCACGACGGCAGTGTTTTTGGGAGAAATAGGGGATCCTAAAAATTTTGGGCATGCAAAACAGATTATTAAATATGCAGGATATGATCCCAAAGAAGATGATTCGGGAAAAAGTATTGGGCGTAAGAAGATATCCAAAAAAGGACGCTGGTTGCTTAGGAAGTATTTGTATTTTATGGGGATGAGGGTAATACATCGGAACAAATTTTTCAGGAAATATTACGATAAGAAATTGAAAAAGAAGAATCGTTGGGGCCAGTTGTTGAAGAAAAAAGAAGCGTTATGTGCAGTGGTCAACAAATTGATAAAAGTTATATTTGCTCTTTTGAGAGATGGTCGGATGTTTACGACGACAAGACCGTCGATAGCGTGAGATATTAAAATGTTGTGGTGGAAGGAGGATCGTGATCTCTCGTGGGCAGAAGGCTCGCGCGAAAAAGCTTGGTCGACTTCCACCTACCCTTTGATCTGAATAAAGTAAGTTGGGCGTTAGGGCTCGTAAATTGTAGAGAGAGGTTAGATATAGGGATCATTGGTTGGAAGACCACCACGACGAGAATTTAGGAGTATAGAGCATGGCTCATGACGAGATCGTCGGTCTAAGAGCCTCTGAAGGGTAAGAAGTTTTGAGGGGGTGCCCCAAAATTCTTCAAATCAATAAAAGATTGTAATTGCTGTCATGATTACTTGACAGCTTCTTTAAGAGAGGAGGGAAAATAAATGACGACTGATAAAAACCAAATTTACATTGTGGATGATGACGAGTCCGTATGCCGTGCGCTCAAAATTTTGTTAATGACCTTTGGTTTTAATGTAGACACATTTCCTTCATCAGAGATGTTTTTTAGTGCTATTCCCAATAGTACGAAAGGCTGTTTGGTCATGGATATTCATATGCCGGGGTTAGATGGGTGGGAAGCGTTAAAACAGTTGATTAAATCTGGATCAACTCGCGCGGTCATAATCATCACGGCCGACAAAAACGCACACCTGAAAAAACAAGCCTTGGATGCCGGGGCCATAGGACTTTTACAGAAACCGTTCAATGACCAATCATTGGTTGATTTGGTTAACCTGGCGTTTTAAAAAGGCGCTGACATGAAAAATAAATTTTTACGCATGAAATCTTTGATAACCATCCTTGCAATGCTATTTTTAACAACCTCGGTCATGGGTTGCAATATGATGAGAAAAGAAAGGAGGACGTCTGGTAGGTTGTGGGACCATTCTGCATCCTGAACGCAAAGGGCAAAAAGGCGGGCGTATTGACCCCAGTGAGGTAACGTTGATGGCAAGCGAACGGGCAAGCTCTAGTCTTTATGGGAGTAAGGAGTAAAGAAGCGTAACCAGATGAAAAAGGATCCGATTACGAAAATACGAGTGATGACTTATAACGTTCATAGCTGTCGTGGATTAGACGGACGTGTTCGTCCCGAACGCATTGCCAGCGTTATTGAACATTTCAATCCTGATTTGGTTGCGCTGCAGGAATTAGATGTTAATCGAAGATGGAGTAATCGGACGGACCAGCCTCATTTGATTGCGCAGCATCTTGGCATGCAATGCTATTTTCAGAGTGCGATCGCTCTTAAGGGAGAACATTATGGTATTGCTGTTTTAAGTCGGCATCCTTTTCAGATCAAAAAATCCATGGACTTAGCGAGCGACCCGAAAAAGGCTACTCTTAGGAAAAGTTATATTCCTTTCTTAAAATATTATTTTGAACCCCGGCATGCTATATGGATTTCGGTAACAATTGGTAATAAAGTAATCAATTTTGTTAATACTCATCTTAGTTTAAGGGCTAATGAGCGTCTGGAACAGATCAAAAATCTTTTAGGCGAGGAGTGGCTAAATGTAGATTCGCATAAAGCACCAACTATTTTCTGCGGTGATTTTAATGAGGGCCCGCGCGGTAGGGGATATCAATTACTGCGAGCATCATTTGATGAAGTTAAATCTTCTTTGCCTCAAAAAAGCTCCCGAAAAACATTCTTTAACCCTCTGCCGCTTTTTGAGGTAGACCATATTTTCCATAATGGTAATTTTCGCGTTGCATCGGTCAATATTCCCAATACTCCCCTAACAAGAATCGCCTCCGATCATTTACCAATGATTGCGGACTTGAATTTATAAATTATGATAATGGCAATTTTACTAGTTGCATTTTACATCTACCTGCTCGGCACAGTTATTTTCCTTATGCTCGATAATCGTGATCCTGCTGAAACCTTTGCCTGGATTTTTATTTTTGTAATTATGCCCGGTGCTGGCTTTGTTCTTTATCTGTTTTTCGGACGCAATTGGACAAAGGCCTATGATCACAAGCGCCGGTTGCCGCAATTTCTTGCGAAACAATTGCTGAAGATTTTTGAGCCCCTCCGATACGTGCAGGATGAAAAAGCAGGGCATATTAAAGGGCTTTCGTACGCTGAAAAAGATTTAATTACACTTCTTTATAACAACTCGCATTCATTATTAACAACGGATAATGAAGTTCAGATATTTCATAATGGTAAGGATAAGTTTCATGCTTTAAAAGCAGATCTGAAAGCGGCCAAAAAGTTTATTCACCTGCAGTACTTTATTTGGTATTCCAATGATCCTTTAGGACAGGAATTAAAAGATATTTTGATCGCTAAAGCACGGGAAGGGGTAGAGGTACGGATTCTCTATGATTTCTCAGGATGTTTTTATACCCTAAAGAAAAAATATATTCGCGAACTTCGCAAAGAAAATATACAAATATTTCCGTTCTTTAATTATTTGGCACCGTTCAAAACGCACACCTTTAATTATCGTAATCACCGTAAAATCGCAGTGATAGATGGGGAAATCGGTTATACCGGAGGCATGAATGTCGGTCAAGAATATATTGATGGGGGCAAAAAGTATGATTCATGGCGCGATACACATACTAAGATAATGGGGGAGGCCGTCTCTATCCTGCAGGCTATTTTCGCGATTGATTGGTACAACACAACAAGTAATAATGAAATCTTGACTGAAAAATATTATCCGCGCATTTTAAGCAAGGATACCTTTAAAATCAAAACACCCATACAGCTTCCAACATCAGGATTTGACACACAGTGGCCATCGATCCTGCATTCCTACTTTTCTTTGATAACGATGGCGCGCAAAAATATTTACATCTGCTCGCCGTACTTTATCCCTGAACCTAGCATTGTCCTGGCGCTTAAAATTGCGGCGATGAAAGGGGTTGATGTCGTTTTAATTGTATGCGGTATTCCCGATCTGCTGCCGGCGTATTGGGCAGCTTTTTCTTATTTTGAGGATTTACTTAAAGCAGGGGTGAAAATATATCATTACAAGGCGGGATTCTTTCATGCCAAAATATTTTCATGTGACGGTAAAAACTGTTCAGTGGGCACCGCGAATTTAGATATCCGTAGTTTCAGGCTTAACTATGAAATAAATGCTGTCATTTACAGTGATGAGGTTACTAAAATCATTGACGACCAGTTTAAGATCGATTTGAAAAATTCTAAAGAATTTCTTTTAAGTGATATGAATGATTTATCTGTAATGGTAAAACTAAGAAACTCATTAGCAAGGCTTATTTCACCGTTGTTATAGCTGATAGATGAAAAGAGATTTCTTTTATAAAGGAAATGTATGATCAGGCAATTTTTATGGAAATATATTGTTAAACATGCGGCACGGCGGCATGGATTTTTAGATCCTATAAGTTTGTTTGCGCAAGTAAGCCGTTTTAGCCAACCGTCTGAAGTCTTGGCACCTACAGAATTATTGAGAGCGACAGCGATTTTGCACGCGCGCGGTCTACTTAATGCGCAGGTCATTCAACATAATCTTGATTGGGTGTGGCCTGTTT
>JAGYNW010000198.1 GCA_018399915.1 Candidatus Omnitrophota bacterium | reverse complement strand
AAAAGATGATTGGAACAAATATTTATCCAACTTTATGAGCATGGATGAAAAAAAGCTTTATGGCGTTTTTGCGGGAATCCTTTTATTGGTTTTTCTTTTGGATTATTTTGTCATAATGCGACCGCAATTGAATGCTTTATCCACAATTGGAGCCGATATTGAAGTTAATAAGCAGGAAATTGAGAAGACAAGGAAAAATGTGAAAAATCTTGATCTTTATCAGTCTCAGGTAGAGCAAAACACAGCGCTATTGAAGGAGATGAAGTCTTTAGTTAAATCTAAAGATGAAATTTCGCTTATTCTCGAGAGGATATCGAACATGGCGGATCAAAATGGAGTAAGGCTTGATCAGCTAAAACCGGAAGCCTATGAACAAGAACTGATTTTGGAGAATAATCAATTTGCGTATTATTCTTTTCCGATAATTGTTGAAGGACGAACGCGGTATCATGATTTTGGAAGGTTTATAAATGCGATAGAAAATGCAAACATATGTTTAACAATCACGGATTTATCGATTAGTTCTGTTGATAGGTCTGATTATCACTCGATGGCCTTGTCGCTTAATGCCATTGTTTATGAAGAAAAACACGTAGAAGAGGAATAAATGAGTAAATATTTTTCTATTATATTATTAGGGGTAGTTTTTTTCTTTATGTTGTTTCAACCAACTGTCGCGGAACAAGTAAAAGAAGAGGGCAAACAAAATGTATTCATCTATGATGATAACGCAAAAAGGGATCCGTTAATGCCTTTGGTTACCCCTGCGGGGGAGGTCGTGAAATTAAGTTCAGAGCTTACCAGCGCGGATTTAATTTTGGAAGGCATTATGTACGCACCCAATGGAAACGGCATTGCCATGATTAATGGCAAGCTGCTTAGCACCAAAGAGACGATCGGTCCTTATACTGTCCAGGAGATAGCCCAATTTTTCGTTATCTTGACCAAGGGCAGTGAAAAAGTTAAGTTGCAACTTAAAAAGGGGGATTAAAATGGGAAAGAAAATTTTATTAATTGCTTTCATGCTATGTTTCGCGGCTTCAGGGCTTTATGCGCAGGATATTGTTGTTAGGGAAGAAGGAGTTGTTGAAGAAGAGAACAAAACGGATTTAGAGATGTCAGATGAAGGGCTTGTAAGTTTGGATTTCCGGGAGGCGGATATCAAAGTCGTGCTTAAGGGCCTAGCGCTTAAAAGCGGCGTCAACATTGTTACGAGTCCGGAAGTCAAGGGGACGGTGACGATCAATCTTAAAGATGTTCCCTGGAAAGAAGCTCTGGATGTAATACTGCAGACCTATGGTTATGCCTCAGAACAAAGAGGCAACATTATTACGGTCACAACGGTGGAAGATTTAAAATTGCGCAGAGAAAACCGTATGCTGTTAGATGAGCAAGCGGAATTGATTACAAGGACCCGTCGTCTCAATTTTGCGAAAGCCTCCGCGCTTATTGCGATTATCGAGAGTATGAAATCGGAAAGAGGGAAGATCATTTTTGATGAAAGAAGGAATATGATCATCATCATGGATGTGGAGGATAATATTAATCAAATTTTAGAAGTGGTTGATGAGTTGGATGCGCCCACACCCCAAGTTCTGATCGAGGCGAAGATCATTGAGACGAACTTGAATGATACGGATAATCTGGGGATAGAATGGACGTCGAAAGTATCCATAGGCGGTTCTAAAAGGGATATCTCGTGGCCGTTTAAGACCGGAAGCACGGATAATCCGTTTGCCGGCGACGTTTCCGCTCCCACAGCCTTTACCTATGGGACATTGGATTTTAGTCAGGTTTCAGCGGTATTAGAGATGTTGAATTCCAGAACAGATACCAATATATTATCAAATCCCAGGATTGTTACTCTTGATAATCAGACCGCGTCAATAGGTATCGGGACACAATATCCCATTCCGGGTTTTGGCTTTAATGAAGAAACCGGGACTTTGCAGACTCAAAATATTACATATAAGGATGTAGGGATTCTTTTTAATGTGACCCCTACGGTTAGTGAAAAAGCCGGCATGGTGACCTTGGATCTTGAGCCTGAGGTGTCGGAGATCAGCGGGACTGTGGCTTTTGAAGGGGTCGATGTGCCATTGATCAACTCTAAAAACGCAAAAACCAGGGTTATGGTTGAGGATGGCAATACTTTGGTTATCGCGGGTCTAATTAAAAGTAAAGATACTGATACGGTAAAAAAAGTTCCTTTTTTAGGGGATGTACCTGTATTGGGTCATATTTTTAGAAAAAAGGAAAAATTAACAGAAAAAACAGATCTGATCATTTTTGTTACACCTCATATTGTTACGCCTGAGGTGCCATCCTCCATACGAGAATAAGGATTCGTGACTATTGGATGAGGAAAGACTTTGCATTGGTTATAATTAGCGATAATAAATTTTTCTATATGACTGGTGCAAAGTTTTTCTCATATCGTTAGCCAAGTTAATCTGATGAAAATTTGATTGAGAAAAGTAGTAAAAGAAAGAGGAGACGCAGTGACAAAAGAAATATTAATCCAAACACAAAAAGGCGAGAAGTTGGTCGCCATTATTGAGAAGGGCAGGGTAGAAGATTTTCATATTGAAGTTGATCGATATCAATCTTTGTTGGGCAATATTTATAAAGGGAAGGTTGAATCTATCGTGCCATCGATCAACGCGGCTTTCGTCAATATCGGTCAGCAAAGGAACGGGTTTTTGTATTTAACAGATGCGGTCAATCCTTTGATTGAAGATGAGATCAGCCCGCCGAAAGGGATTTTGAGAAAGATTTTTGGCGGAAAACAAGAACCCCCACCTGCCAAGAAGACCGCAAGGAACAATAATCGAAGAAACAAAAAAGAGGAAAATCAGATCCATTTAAAGGTTGGCCAGGAAATATTGGTCCAGGTGGTGAAGGACCCTTTTGGAGAAAAGGGGGCCCGATTAACAACCCATTTAACGTTACCGGGAAGGTTTGTAGTCTATATGCCTTGTGACAAACAGCATGGCATTTCTAAAAAGATTGAGAAAAGTGATGAACGTTTACGTTTGCGTGAAGTAATCAAAGGATTTACATTTGCTAAAGCCGGAGGCTTTATCATAAGGACAGTGGCGCTGAAACAAGGCAAACGGGAAATTGTGCGGGATGCCAAGTTTTTATATTCCATGTGGTTAAAGATATATAAGAAATCTGAAAAGGAAAGCGCGCCTGCTTTGATCTATGAGGAAGGCGAACTGACCTGGAAAATGGTCCGCGATTATTTGACCGATAAAGTTGATAAACTTATCATTGATTCTCAGGAAGATTATTTAAAAATTCGTAAGTTCGTCCAAACATTGATTGGAAAAGAAATGGTAAATAAAATCCACTGTTATAAAGGAGACATTCCTTTGTTTGATGCCAAACATGTATCTAAGGAATTGCAGACTGTTTACGATACGAACGTTTATACCAAATGCGGCGCGTATATTGTTATTGAGCCAACAGAGGGTTTGATCGTAGTTGATGTTAACAGCGGTAAATTTAAGGCAAAGGCTTCGCCCGGGGATGCCGCTTTTATGGTAAACATGCGTGTTGTTCCAGAGATCGCGAGGCAATTAAGACTTAGGGATTTGGGAGGCATTATCGTTATCGATTTTATTGATATGGTCAAAGATGAGCATAAACGGAAGGTGATCGCATCTTTAAAAAAAGAGCTTTCTAAGGATTATGCCAAGACAGAGGTGAACAGGATATCGCCTTTAGGATTAGTCGAAATGACGCGCGCCCGGACAGGAAAGACCGTTGAATCCTTATCTTTCGGGAAATGTCCTTTTTGCGGAGGCCGTGGCCGTGTGAAGGTTTGCTAAGTTAAAAATACACGCCCTTTTATCAGAAACTTGACTTACTGATAAAGTCGCATATACTATGTAGCAAGAATTTGTGTTTTTTAGGGTTAACCCCCCTTTATTGGTAATTATTAATACATCGTTAAGAAAATTAAATCCGGAGGCAAAAATGTATGCAGTAGTTCAAATAGGAAAAGACCAATTTAAGGTAACAGAAGGTGATCTGATTAATGTCGATTTGATGAAAGAAGAGAACGGCAAAAAGATATCATTAGATAATGTTCTTTTGTATGCTAAGGGTTCAGATATCCGCGTTGGTCAACCAACCCTTTCAGACGTAAAAGTCGAGGCTGAGGTCGATAAACAAACATTAGGGGAGAAAGTCGTTACCCTGAAATATCGCCGAAGGAAAGACTCCGCAACAAAAACAGGTCACCGAAAAAAACTCAC